>JAQUQA010000063.1 GCA_028716305.1 Candidatus Omnitrophota bacterium
CTTCTACCGACTGATCAATTTTTTCCTGATCGCGGTATGATTCCCCCTGAATAAAATACGCGGTAGCCACGTTATTTAATGAGGCTACCGCGTTGATCTCATCCTTACTCTTGGGCAGGGATTTCAAAGACGCCTGCTGCTGGTCTGCTTCCTGCGCATATAAGTCAATGATCTCCTGGGTATATTTAAAAGTCGCTTCCACGTCTTTCTTGCCGTGCGCGGCCCAGGCCTTAACAATCAAATCTCCGGAGGTAGGCGGCTCTTCTGCCAAAGACAGCGTAAAATTCAAAGCGCAAAGCGCAAAACTTAAACTTAAAACCAAAAGTTTTGAGTTTTGCACTGCAACTTTACGTTTTATGCTTTGTGCCTTATGCTGCATTTTACCCTACGACCGCTCCTGCGGTAACGCCCTTTACGATATATTTCTGCATCAATAGATACACTACAATTATAGGTAAGGCGGTAATGGTCAAACCCGCCATTAAAAGCGGATAATTGGTCACAAACTCACCCTGGAAGGTCTGCAGGGCCACCTGCAAAGGCATAAATTTTCTTGAATCAAAAATGATCAAAGCGAGAATATATTCATTCCAGACGTTCAGGGCGTTGAATACCACGACAACGGCCAGCACCGGTTTTGCCAAAGGCAGTGCCACGTGCCACCAGATCCCCAACTTGGAGCAGCCGTCGATCCTGGCGGCATCTTCCAGCTCTTTCGGCATCTTGTCAAAAAACGTCTTCAAGAGGAATATGCTGGTGGAGAGCCCGACATTGATCATGCAAAGGATATAACCCAAAGGCGTATTGCGCAGATGCAGTTTATTTAATAAGACGTAGAGGGCAACGAAACTGCCCGGTATAGGGATCATCATCGCGGCCATAAACATGATAAAAAGCACGTTCCTGCCCGGGAAGCGCAAGCGCGCAAAGGCATAAGCGGCCATCGTGGCGACGATCACTATTCCGCCGACAACCGAGACCGTATAAAATATACTGTTCAGAAAGTTCTTCCCGAACCCGCCTTCTTTCCAGGCCAGCAGATAATTCTCAAAGTGGAACTGGCGGGGAATCAAAGAAAGATCGCTGAAGATGGTCTCCTGCGTCTTTAAGCTCGAGACGACCATCCAGAGCAGCGGGTAGATACAGGTTACCGCGACGCTCAAGAGAAAGAGATGAATGATCACGTTAAGGGTGATTTTTTTTGATTTATAATATATGGCTGATTTCATAGTTGAAAGCTTTTGTCCAGTTACCAGTTATAAGTTATAAGTTGTAAGTTGTAAGTTTTGGCAATTTAAATTTCAGTTTTGCCTTTTGCACTTTAAGCTTTAAGCTTTTATGTCATTTGCCGCGCTTTCTTGGAAAAACGGTACTGGATAAAAGAGATAATTACCAGGATCAAGCCAAAGGTGATCCCTTGGGCGCAGGCGTAACCGAAACGCGAAGAGCCGCGCATAGAAGCGAGGATCCTTAAAACCGGCACCGAGGTATGCCCGGCGAATTCCCCGCCGACCAGGCCGATGATCAAAGCAAAGGCCTGCATCGAACCCAGGATGGTCAATATCGCCACCAGCACGATCACCGGGATCATCAAGGGAATGGTGATCTTGCGAAAGGTCTGCCAGGCATTTGCCCCGTCGACGCGGGCCGCCTCATAAAGCTCCCGCGGGATGGTCTGCAGACCGGCCAGAAAGATCAGAAACCCCCAGCCAAACCCCTTCCAACTGTGCACCAATGCTACGGTGGTCAGGGCGGACTTTGGGTCGGATAGCCAGTTATGCGCCAACTGCGGCAGTCCGATACCGATCAGCCCCCGGTTGATAATGTTGGCGCCGTCGACATCATTGATGATAAAACGCCAGGCCATACCGACAACAATCTCCGAAAGGATCGGGGGAATAAAGAATATCGCCCGGTAAAAATTTTTTAACTTGATCTCGCGGTCACAGGCCCAGGCCAGCAAAAATGCCAGGGCATTCTGAAAGGTAAGGGCGATCAGGGTGATATACCCGGCGTTGCGCATCGACTGCCACCATGACGGATCGGCGGAAAAAATCTCTTTGAAATTCTCCAGGCCGACGAATATCTTGGTCGGCATGATCCCGTCCCATTCAAACAGCCCTAATTGAAATACCCAGATAAAAGGGATTATATAGAATATTCCGAATATAAGTACAGCGGGAAGAACAAAGGTATAATTTTCTAGAGTATCTTTCAGCCTCATATTTATAAAATAAGCTTACCGCCGTTTGGCCATTTCTCTTTCTTTGACCTTCTGGGTCTCTGCGGCGACCTGCTGAGGGGTCTTTTCTCCGATAATGATCGATTGCAGCCCCCTGTCCAGTGTTTCAATCACGGCCGGGAATTCGGAAACACCCCAGGTGTTAGGATGGGTGCTCAGCTCTACGTCATCGGCAAATTGCGCCATTACTTCCGGGATCCTGCCGATCGAATCCTTGTTGGCCGGCAGATTAAAGGTGTGGTCGGCCAAGTAAACCTGTTGTTCTTTATCGGTCAGCCATTTCAGAAACTTGATCGCCGCGTCTTTTTTAGCGGAGCGGGCATTCACCATAAAAGAAGATCCGGCGCCTCCCCAGATACTTACCGGATAATTTTGTGCCGCCCTCGGCGGAAGCATTGCCCCGTAATTCAGCTTGGGGTTCATCCCCTTATAAACATTGACGCACCAGGAACCGTTAAAAGCAAATACCGCTTTTCCGGTGGCAAAAAGCTGCTCGGCAGTCTTATTAACCATGGTGACAATACCTTCGGCCAGGATCCCCGATTCCCGCATCTGCTGGAACAGGGTAAATACCTTGACCCAATCCGGGTCGGTATAGGGAACTTCTCCTTTTATCGTGGCGATCACCTTATCCTTACCCATGATGTTAAAGGCATAGTTATTCGCCAGGCAATCAACCATCCAAAGCTCTCCCCATCCGGAGACCAGCCCCTGAAGGTTGTTTTCCTTGATCTTAGTGCCCAAACTTATAAAGTCATCGAAATTAACAGGAGGCTTGTTGGGGTTTGCCCCCAGTTTCTTGAGAAGATCCTTGTTATAGACCATCTGGATGGTCATTATATCGATAGGCACCCCGTAGATCCCGGGAGTAACGCCGTAGCTGTTTTGCTCGGAAAATTCATTTACCGCCAGGGCCTTCTTAAAAAACCGGTTTTTCCAGGCCCCCTGGCTCTCGTTCATATAGGAAGAAAGGTCCAGTATATGTCCGGCTTTGATAAAAGAGGCAAAATCCCTTTTCTCGCCAAGGATACCGAAAATATCCGGCAGGGTCGACCCTTGTGCCGCGGCACGGACCTTTTGTGAATAGGCGTCGGAGGGGGCATAAAGCTCAAAGTCGACTTTTATGCCGGTTTGCTCCTCATATTGCTTGGCCAGGGCCTGAAAAGAAGCGTCCCTGTCCGTCATCCAGTGCCAAATAGTGATTGTGCTGCTATCGGAAGGTCCGGTTCCGCAACCGGAAAAATTCAAAAGAAAAATAAAGGAAGCCAAGAGACAAAAAATCCTGAAACAAGAATTTTTTTTCATAAATCCTCCTGTGGAGTTTCCTGCAGCACGCACAAGTTTCTATTTTTCGAGGGGGCTAAAAACCGGAACAGAAAAATTGCGCCTTTCCCTTAAAGCAGGTGGGGATTACTACAAATTTAACACAATTTTGTCCTAAAATCAAGTTTTTTATCGGGTTATTGCGCTGCTCTTAAAACCCTGCCCAGCCCCATCAGATCGGCCTTTTCCAGGCTGACCCCCGAGCGGTTTTCGTTGAGCCCGGAGGATTTTGACCAGACTATCTCGCCCCGGCTGTAAAGCGGTTCCCCTTTATCCGGGACCTCCAGCCACATCTCCAAAGAGGTGTTCACCGGCAGCTTTTCCTTGGTTACCAGGCCGATACCTTTGGCGCTGATGTCAAAAATCCTGCCGCAATTCTCCTGGGAACTGCCGGTATCTAAAAATCTTACCGGTAAATTAACATGAAAACGTTCGAAAATCCTGCGGTCTTCGAAATTTTCCCCTGCCATTGCTTCACCTTCCTCTCGGGTTTCCGCCCACCAACGCCGATTGATCTCGTGGGGAATATGCTGACGCAGCAGCTTATATATAAATTCCTTATCCCCGTCTTTTATCTTGGTAAAATAAAGTCCGTAAACATTGCGTCCGTCGACAACCTTATGCCAGGCGACCCAAACCTCGCAGAATAGCGTAAACTCGCCGGAAAGAACCAGGCTCAAAGAGAGAAAACTGTCTTTCGGCAATTTCATTCCCAAAGCAAGCTGCAGGCCCTTGAGATTAATGTCTTTTACCACGCAGTCAATAAAAGCCTCGGCGCCCCTTAGCTTGACTTTTGTCTGCCGGCTGAGCGGCCACCTGACAATCCCTCTACGCTCTTGCATTTATTAACCTTATCATATAGTAAAATTTTTTTAAAGTCAACAACACTCTTTATATTTCCTCTTTGCGCTCTTCTTCCGGCTCCCTGTGGGCAATCCCGGCGCGATAAACCGGTTGATTGTATTTAGCGCGCACCTCTAAACTATTCCTGCTCAATCGGATGATCTCTTTCTTCAGACGGGCAAAAATATCCAGGGTCAGGCCGGCGGAGCTAAGCAGCACAAAATAATTATCTAATTCCGCGGCGATTGCTTTTCCCGGATTAAAATCAGGCAATTTTGCGAGCAGGTCGGCCAACTGCAGCCATTGTTTACCGCGCAGCAGACCGGGCAGCATCGGCAACTGAAAGGCGTTTTCTTCGCTAACCCGGATAAACCTGCGGCGTAACTCTCTTTCAATCTCAGGATCCTTGCGGTAATAAATAAACGGTATCAAGAAATTATAGATAAAATACGTCAGGTTAAGCCGGGTCAATACATCTTTTCCCGGAAAAAACGCCGACTCTCCGAGGAAGGCCCCCTCGGGCTGATCGGTAAATTCCAGGATATCATCAAAGTCAGCGACGGCCGGGACAATGCAAGCCTCATTGTTGAATTCCCTCCCCAGAAAAAACAGGTTCTCAAATGACAAATCCAGCATAAACATTTTCCTGGCAAAGAGCCTTTCCAGCACCTCGCATTGGCCTTGAAATATCATCTTCTGGCGCAGTTTTCTTTCCTGCTGCGGATGGCCGAATGAACGACGCAACACCTTAGAAAAATCTATTCCTGCTTCCTGCTTTTCCGCCCTTAGGCCCTCCCGGGAGATATCTTCGGTAAGCGCTGCCAGAGGATAATAAAGCGGCTCTTCCCTGTTTAAGTAAACGGAAAACTCCTGGTTCGTCCTGCGGTCTCCATATCGATAACGTACCGGCACAACCGCCCCTTTTTGCGGCTGTCCGCGCATCACTTTATATAGGTAAGGCCATCCCCTGACCCGAAATACCAGCCAGAATTTTCCTTTTCCGTATAATTCGATCTCTTGATCACTAACCTCCTGCCGCGGGCAATGATCGAGGATTAACTGCCCGCGCACAAAATCTTTATACCGGGAGAAACTGCCCGCAGGATCATCATGGTCACTTCCCGTCAAATCAAGCTTGCCTTTCTTGATCCCCTTAATTTCTTCCCAGGCCCTGACCCCGAATTCATAAAAATTCTCGCCCGTTTGTCTCCACTCGTAAAAATATCCTTCAATCTCCTGATTTGTTTCATGCGAAGTCGGCTTACCCGCTGCCGCGCTCAAGGCCGCGGCGGTCTCATGCACGGCCACTGCCGCCAGATCCTCGCCCTCTCTGACAAATACGCGCAGGAGTACCGCTTTACCGGCCCGGCGCTGCACCTGCCAGTATCCCGCGTGGGGAGTATCGCGCAAAATATGGATCTCCAGAGAAATATTCTTCAGCTGGTTGGTGATCCTTTCAAAGAATGCTGCCCTTAACCGCTCTGCCTCTGAATCCCCGGTCCCGAAAAATCCCCTGACCAGTTGCGCTTCCTCGGAAGCCTCATCAAGCGCCTCAACTTCTACTGCCTGCGCGATAATCCTCTTGACCTCCTTACGGGTTAACGCGGGATCTCCGTCGGCGGAAAGATCAAGCGCAGGCCCGTCACTATCCTCCGGCCCCGGCATAGCGGCATCTACCCCCCATTCAAGCACCTTACCGGAAAACCTGCTGCCGGCAGAATAGATCAGGGCACTTGTTTTTCCGAACAACTCCATAACTTCATCATACCTGCTAGAGGTCTCTTCTGAAAGCTCCATCTGTTCTGCCAGTATGCCGAAATTTGTTTTGCCGTTGCGCAAGACACTCTGCATCCGGAAAATTTCCTTAAGACTCGCCTGGCAAATCCCCTGCACCAGGGCCCTTTCCTGCTCTGCGGCATCCCGGACCACTCCTGAATACAGGCGGTCAAAAATATCCTCTCTTAGCTGTAAATTCTTCACCGATAATTCGCATTCTCCGATCAGATCCTCCAGATGGTTGCAGTAACCGTCAAAGAGATTTTCCATCGGCTCCCCTGCTTCCAAAGCGGCATGCATCTCTCTTAAGAATCCTTCTGTTGCCGCGATCAACTCCTCCATTTTTTTATGATAAAGCAGGCTCTGCTGGACCAGGTTGCATAAGATCAACAGGCGTATTTCGCGGGAGGATTCCGCCCGGCCAAAGGCCAAAGAGGCGATCTCCCTGCTAATCTCTTCTGCCTCTAAGGCATCTTCACGGCACTCTCGCGCATCGGACAATTCATGCTGCAGGAGACGATGAAAAAGTGCAGGCTTGACCTGACTTAACCATACCCCTAAGGCTCCGGGCAGATAAATATAAACCGGACCGTTATCCTGAACCGCCGCGGTATCGATGAAAGGCAATCTTCTGTTGGCGGCGGCAACCAGGAATCTCGATGCCGA
>JAQUQA010000064.1:0-4500 GCA_028716305.1 Candidatus Omnitrophota bacterium
AACCATGGACAAGAAAACAGCAATAGGGCTAGGAGCCGGAGCGGTCGTAATCGGGGTAACGGTTTTTGCTTTAACCAGAAAACCGTCCGGAGCTGAAGAAAATCCCGATGACGGCGGCGGTGATGATGGAGGGGGCGGAGAAAATCCGGAAACCCAGTTAGCGACTCTCACCGGCCATGTTACCAGTTATCTTGAAACATGGTTGTTACCCGGGGTTACTATTGAAATCGGAGGGACCTCGGTTTTAACGGCAGGGACCGTATCCCGGCGCAGTGGAGAACCCAAATATCCGGATGGGACTTATACCATAACGGATATACCGGTCGGCACTTATACGGTAAATGTATCGAGAGCGGAGAATAGCCCGTGGGGGCAGGGGCCATACGGACCCGTTTCACAAAGCATAACCTTAAAGCCGGGTGTTAATGTTTGGAATTTTGCCATGGGGAATACTCTTTTGCATATCCCCAGTGTTGCCATGGAAGGTTATGAAATAGTCATGGGGACGCCCCGATATCAAATAGGCACCTGGTTAACCGGCCATTTTGCCGTCACGGATTATACCCAACCCTACCCGTATTACAGTCCAGGGACCATAAGAGAACGGCTCAACGGCTGGCTGGCCGATGGCGATAAAAGCTATTACACCTATCATGTTAGCGGGGTCTACGAATACGATGGGGTTCAGTATCCATACTCTTATGATTATCCCGACGCGCAATGGCGGATAGAAGACCCGATTTACTGGCGATACAGTTAAGGGGGAGCTCATTATGGATAAAGCAACTAAAATAGTCGGAGCGGTTTCCGCGGTTTCCTTGCTTACCGGTCTTGTTATTTTGGCAACCAAAAGCGGAGGCGGGGGGAATCAAACCGGCGCCAAGTATATATTAAAATTAAAGAACCCTCCCTCGGTTGATGGGCGTTGGCAGTGTTTTATCGCTGACGCCAGTTACCCTACGACCGGTTGGAAGATCGTTAATTTTGTTGAAATATACGGCGACCAATACGGCGGATACCTTCCCCTCGATTTAACGGTAGAAGGCAGTGTTCCGGCCGGTTGGCAGTCTCCTGGTAAATTAGTAGTCTGGGTTTTTAAATGGAATGACGATCATTCGGCCTTGATCCAGATCGGGGGGAGAGAAGCATTGTCTCCGGAAATGGCTAATTCTGTAACCATTTATGATCCTGGTTTTGTGATTCCTCCGGGCAGCTACGAAATCGACTATCTGACCGGTGAAATAATAGGAGTCGAAGGATGACTCGGACGCCAAAATCTAATATCCGGAGAAGCTCATGGAAAAACCTGATAACCACGAACGGGAAAGACGCACCGATCTAGCGGAAAGAGTAGGCAGTTTGGAATTAAGAATGGGGACAGTGGAAGTCGAAATTAAAAAGCTGGTTAGTATGCCGGCCGCCATAAGCTCTTTGGAGTCGCAAATTAAGAATTTTGACGAGCGTTTTTTCGGCATTCCCGGAACCCCGGTTACAGGCATTGCGGGCGACATCCAGGAGATCAAGGAAATCAGTAAATCCACCAACGGGAAGGTTAACCGGCACGAAACGGAACTGGCTGAAGTTAAGGCTACTTGTGCTGCTCGTCATGGCAGTAATAATAATCATAGTAATATCGAGGAAAAATTAACCCCTTTCAAAAAAGGCGGTTTTCTGGCCACCGGCTTATTGCTTCTCATGGGTGCCGGATATGCCTTCTGGCGATTTATCCAGTGGATCCAAACGCTACAGATAGGCAAATAAGTGGATAACAGATTAATTAAAAACAATTAGCCAGGGCGCGGCTTTTTTCCGCAGAGCCGTTGTCCCCTGGCCTCCTGTGAATGCTCCCCGGAGATCCGGCTCCGGGGAGCAAAATTTTTTTCTTGTTACTCCAAAAAACCTATTGACACACACTCAATAAAGTATTCTAATAGGAATAGTTGCCGGAATATTAGGGGCCGGTGTTCGTGCCGGCCGAATGAAGTGGATGGACCGTTTACCCGACCTGGGTGGATTTAATTCCGGCAAGGATAGCCGGACAGCGGTTTGTAAGCTCACTGACTGCTAAAAGGGCAACGGCCGCTGCCGGTAGAATATTTCTTGAGAAATAATTTTGGAGAAGTAAATGGGTAAAATCGACGACATGATGAAGGAACTTATGTCAGATCCTCATCCATCAATGGAAAAACTCAATGCCGCGATGGAGGAACTGAACCGGGTGTTCGAGCGAGACTCGATACGCCGGAGAAGTTTGGCCGGGCTCATGGAAACCCTGGTACATCCCTTCCCCCAGAGAGATTCCCATCCTCTTGCCGGTAAAACTGTTCGGACGAAGTACGATCAAGAGGTACTTGTCGAGGATTGGTTCGAGAAGGTTATCGGTACCCCGTTTTTACTCACCGAAATGAATCGGCCGGGGTTTATTCTTTATACCCTCCGGATACTGGAGTTTCAAGTCCCAATGGACAACAATGTGGTCTGCGTCAAAAGTATTAGCGAGTTTGGTTTCGGGTCTTCCGGGTTACTACATGACTCGGAATTAATATACGAAAGAAAGGAGGCAAAATGTTCGGAATCAAGCGTCCCACCCGGGTAATAATCACTCTTTTACACGGGGATAAACTCAGTGTTTGCGGGGAAACCGTTCCGGCCAAGGATGTCACTTACGTCCGGCTATTACCTAAAGGGCATCGCTTTGTTACCGGTATAGGCGGTGACAGGCTTTACGGCCCCAAAGGGGTTCTACTTGAAGAATTCAAGTGGCGAGCCGGATACAGTGTGCATTACGAATATTCTTATGATTAGGAGGGACTCATGCCACCAGAACAGCCAAAGGTATTAGCCGAGTTTAAACAGTGCCCGAATCCCGTTCATAAAGAGGACGGCCTCGGAAAGCGGTTTGCGTTCGACGAGATCGCAAAAGAACAAATAGCCAAAGGGAAAATCGGGGAGGGATTACAATTTGGTTTTCCGATGTCCGGGGTAGTTACCGATATCCGGAAAACATCGTTAACCGCTCCGATGGTCGTGGTTGTGGCCGATGTGTGTTTGGATTGCGGAATGATCTTCGGTAAAACTATTTTGACCCAGGAAACCCAGCTGAACGCGCCGGTTATGAGGCCGGGGCCACAAAACCCGGGCGGGAGATTATTTCCCGGAAGATAACCATACATACCGGTATATACCGTTAGTATCTACTATTAGGAGTGAGATGTGCCTGAATACCCGTACTTCGAAAGTGAATGCTCACACAAGATATGGAAAGGGGATAGTGAATGCGATGCTAACGGTATCATCCGGGAAGTCTGCCAGGGTTGCGGAAAGGTACGGGCAGTTTTCGGGAGCTTTGAAAAAATGATGGACCATGGGTATATCCCGTCCACCAAAATGAAACCGGATGGAATTTTAGAAGCAACTCACGTAAAGGAGGAACCTATGTCTAATAAAAAAAGAGACAAGCCTCATGGCTACTGGCAAAAGCGGAAAAGATTAATTCTGGAGACTTTTACCAAAGAAGGGGATAAAACCCCCGATATACTGGGGATGCCGAAAAGTACCTGGGACGGGCTGCAGCGGAGATGGAAGTTCGGTAAATTTGCGGAGAAAGAAGAAATTCCTCAATTAAACACCATGCCGTCTTTCGCGTCTAAAGCAAAGAGTAATATCCCGATGGATGAAAAAGAAGAGCTTTATTTTCTGCGCGGGTACCAGTCGGCCACGCAAAATTTTCTGGCAGTAATGAATGTTAATGTGACGGTGGGGGGCAATGGTAAACGACAACTCGAACCAACTTTTAAATAATTATCTTAACCATCTTTCCAGCAAGGGGAAAACCCGGAGTATTTACGAACGGACCGTCCGGGAATATTTGGATTATGCCGGCGACAATCATGACCGGAAAACGGTCGACGCTTTCCTGGAACACATGAAACGAAAGCATAACTACGGAAACAGCAGCCTTAATTTCGTCTTCCGTGTGATCCGGACTTTCTACAACCGGAATAAACTGGACTGGCCGTACAACCGAGGGGAAGCCCCGATCATCCGGGAAAAGGACGTGCAGGCCCCGGCTCTGCACCCGAATATCATTAAAAAAATGATTTCCTTCGCCCGTACCATGTCAGACAAGCCGGAGCTGGCCGGATATCTGGCATTGTCGACAACGTACGGCTTGCGCCGGCAGGAAATGTTAAACCTGGCCCCGGAGCCGGGGGAAATGCCGGCCGTTAACTTAAAAGACCGCACGATCTACATCGGGACGTTGAAACATGGCCGGGAAAGAACTCATATCATTCCGGAGCCGATTATCCCGTATCTCGAGAGAATGGATTTTATAACCAGGAAATCCGAATCGTATATTTTCATGTTGTGGTACCAACTGGAAAATATGATCGGCATGACAGATCATATCGAGCATGTCGGCTGGCACTCTGTCCGAAGGACGCTGGACACTCTACTGCTGCGGGCATTCCCGAAAACAACCGTGGAGGTTTTCCTGCG
>JAQUQA010000064.1:4600-6804 GCA_028716305.1 Candidatus Omnitrophota bacterium
CAGTTAACCGAAGCTCTGGGACAGGTTAACAATATCGTAAAAGAGGGCCAAAAAATCGCGAAGGGGGTTAGAACCTTAATTAAAGAGATTAAGGGAGAATCGGAGAATGAAGAAAAATAAAATCATTCTTACCAAAAGCGATTACAAAACTACTACGGAAAAAGAGTTCGTCGGCCGGCGCTGCGAGAACATCGTTCCCCTGAGCAACGGACGGTACCGGATCCCGGCGGGAGTAACGTGGACCATCAAACGGAAATGGAAAGGCTTCGACCTGGAAAGCGATCCTTGTTCTTGTTGTGGCGTATCCGTATTTATAACGGAAGTCGACCCATGTAAAATCCGGTTTATCGAACAGATATCGTTCAACTGGCCAAAGCCCGCGGAGAAAATCGAATAAGGAGTAACATGGCTGAGATTTATCAAGTCTTCTGCCCTGTCTGTATGAATGCCCATGGTATGCAAGCCGAACGTCATGCCACCAAGCGGTATATCAAAATCGGCCAGCACAGCTTCTGGGAAGCGGCCATGGCCCATCACGTCGAAGAGTTCGGCGTCATTCAGGAAAGCCAGGGAAGGGGTATTTTAAACAAGGTAGGGTATTTCCCTCCGGAAAGCGATCCAACCGGTTCTTATCCTTACGTGAAAGCTCTTCTGCTGCGTGCCACAAAAGAATGGATCGATAAAGGCTGGCTTACGGCCGATGAAGTGACTGCTATGCTGCAGGGCGACATCGAGGAGCCGGCTGCCGGTGGAATAAAACCCTCTGCCGGTAAAAAAGTCGTCCACCCCAAAGCTAAAACTGCCCGGACGAAAAAGGCAGCGCTGCCGACTCCGGTAGTTACCCGGCTGCCTCCGGTAATGAAATTCAATCTGAAAGAATTAAAAAATAACCTCTCCAATTTGTTGAATGAGGAAGACAAGGCCAAAAGTATCAAGGATCTGGAGAAGGCTCTTGCCGGTATCGACGAGGACCGTGTGGATATCTCGGATGTAGAAGAGGCCATCAGCGAGTATAAAGAAATTACCCGGGCCGGTATGAGTCCTGAAGAGTACCAGGAAGCAAAACAAACAGCATTCGACTTTATCGCGGAACAGATCGAGGAAATGGAAGAAAACGAAAATTACACAGGAGGAGGTTAAATTGAAAACAATTTGGAAATTCCCTCTGGAGATAGCAAACCATCAAATAATCGAGTCGCCCAGTAAGGCTCAATTTTTGAGTATAGAAGCCCAAAAAGGCGTCCCGGTTGTTTATTGCCTGGTAGATACACAGAATCCCCGGGAAGATATCCATATATACCTTTTCGGGACCGGAGAGCCGATAGACCACGTAAAAAGTCCCCTGGATTATCTGGGGACAGTGACACTGGAAAACGGTTCGGTTTGGCACATTTTCCAGTCGGATATTAAAAATAAGAAGGAGCTGTTCAAAACATGGGGTTAGACGACGATATAAAAGCAATTGCAAAGAAAAACGAAGAAAGGTCCCAGCTAAAAGCGCGAATCGCTCAAGACATGAAAGATGCTCTCGAGATAGCCGACGGGATTACTACCGATTCGGTCATAAAAACCATGATTATCGGTATGGCCTATCAGGAGCTCTCTAAATCGGAACCCGTACCGGTTGCGCCGTTCTATCCCAAACAGCCCAGCGGGGTCGCTATTGGTTTCTCGATGGGGCCGGTGAAAATAATATGTGATAACCCGACTTGTATGAAATGCAAACATCGGGATGGTTTCTGTCCTTTTAATCTCCCGGATTTTTGTAATAAAGAAGACGGTATTTGCGGAACCTGTGCGACCGCTGAATCATGGATCCGGGCAAAAAATATCGAGGAAGGGCATCCGGAAAGAAACATCCCCGAAAACCGAGAGGAGTTAAATGAAACCTATCGAAAAAATCATCCGAGCTTTTAATCCGGAATTATGCCCTTTTTGCAAGGTGAACTCGGGTAATTTCCCAGGAAAGGCGGTTTGTCATCATTCGAAACAATACCCGATACGCGACTCAGTGGCCGACGAGCCCTGCACAAAAGAAGACTGGGACGGCTGTCCGTATAACAAATAGCGGGAGGAAATGAGGTAAGAAGCGAGGTAATATGCGCCAGTACATCCGGGAATTCATCCTCTGGTTAATAGCTACCTTATTAATCGGTCTGGTAATATTCAGCCTTATAGAATATCTATTGAGATGAAGAAGAAAA
>JAQUQA010000065.1 GCA_028716305.1 Candidatus Omnitrophota bacterium
ATCCTGCCCTTGCCTAATTCTTCGCGGATCTTATGCGCGTTGATCTGGATTATCCGGGCGCGGGTATGGCTGGTATCGGTAATAATTCCAACCTGCGCCCCGGTAAAAGATATCGCCTCGTAACCAAGCTTATGAATGGCCATGGCCAAAAGCGCCACCGAGATCTGCTCTCCCGTGGAAAGCAGCATATCCATCTCCCGTTCAGAAGGACGCACGGTAATCTTGCCTGCCAACTCGATCAGCTCGTCAGTAGTATCTCCCAAGGCGGAAACCACCACTACCAGGTCATAACCTTTTTTCTTGTATTCTGTCACCCGTTGGGCCACTTTTTGTATCCGCTCCACGTTGGCCACGGAAGATCCGCCGAATTTCTGAACGATCAACCTTTTACTCATAATTCCCCCTCGATGAATTTATCGCGCTAAAGACCTTTTACCGGGAAAAATCACTTTAACGGCCTCATAGCACATCACACCCGCCGCGGCCAGCATCAGAACCGCGGTAGCCAACAACACCCAATCCCTGCTCATAAAATAATTTCTCGATTGCAGGAGTAACGCGGCAATCGAAGTTAAGAGCATAAAGCACGCCGCCCACAAAGTAAACTTAGCGCTTCTCTTTTTAGAGATCAACCAGCAGCTCAAAACGAATAACGTCAATGCCGCCACCAGCTGATTAGAGGCGCCAAAGGCCGGCCAGATCTTCATCCATTTTCCACTGAAGGCCAGAGCCGCACCGCAAGCCACAACCAGCGCGGTAGAAAAAAAACGGTTCTTCAGCAGAAATAATTCTTCCGACAGATAACGGGAGATACGCGTCGCCGTATCCAGAGTAGTCAGTATAAAGGCGTTAAGTATGGTAATGGCGATAAAAGCGCCGTGCCCATGAAGAAACTTATCCGTGACCAACGCGTAACCTTGCGCATAGATCCTTATCGGTGTAAGTGATTTCAATTTTGCCCCCAGGTCGTCTTGTGGGGTAAAAAGAACTGCGGTAACGATGATTGCCAGCACTGCCACTACCCCTTCCGCGATCATGGCGCCATAACCGATCCTCCTGGCAAGCTTCTGATTGGAAAGCTGCTTGGAGGATGTCCCGCTGGAAATCAGGGCATGGAAGCCGGAAACCGCTCCGCAGGCCACGGTGACAAAAAGCATCGGCCATAATTCCTGCCCCCCGGCTTTCCATTCGGTAAAGGCCGGCAGGGAGATCCGGGGATTAGTCAGGAAAATCCCCAGAAACCCGGCTCCCACGCCTAAAAAAAGCAGGAAACTCGAAAGATAATCCCGCGGCTGCAGGAGAACATTAACCGGCAATATCGAGGCAAAGTAAGCATACGCAAAAAGCACGGCCAGCCAGAAGAAAAGCCCGGCGTTAACCGGGACAAGGTTGCCAAGAAACAAAAGCACCCCCAACCCTGCCAGGCCAAGCAAGGTAGCCAGGAGCGTATTCACCCTTGCCTGATACAAAAGATAACCGACCAGCATGCTCACGGGGATCAGGCCCAAAGAAGGCAAAACGATCTTCGGTTCCTTGACAAAAGTTTCCGCGCAAAGATAAGCGAAAACCGCTATTACAAGAATAAGCGCCAGCCATACAAAAAGCGAAAAGATTATCTTTGCCCGGCGCGAAATAGCGTGGCTGGCAATATCCGCTACCGACCCTCCCCCCTCCTTGACCGAGACAATCAAAGAACCGAAATCATGGACACCGCCGATAAAGACTGCGCCGAAAATAACCCAAAGTAGTGCCGGCAGCCAGCCCCACAACATCACGGCCATTACCGGACCGATTATCGGGCCGGCCCCGGAAATCGAAGAAAAGTGATGCCCAAAAAGGACTAACCAGTTCTTTGCCGGGATATAATCCACGGAGTCGTATTTGGCATACGCCGGGGTTGACTTCTTGGGATCAACCTGCCAGAGCCTTTCCAGCTTCCTGGCAAAAAAATTGTACCCCCAGAAAAAAATAATTAACGCAGCAAAGAGTATAACCAGAGAATTCATGATTAAAACGGCAATAACTGCCTTATCTAATCCTCTACCTGCCTGATGAAATATTCCATCAGCTTGCTTCCGCTATCGAAATAAAGCTGCGACTTCTCCGCCTCTTTTTCGCAATACCCGGAAAACCCCTGCCCGACTATACCTTTGCCGAAAATACCGAAACAGACCGGATCCGCGACATGCGTTTTTAACATGACCGGCGTTGCGTGATCCGGAAGAATAAGCACCCGGAAATTCCTCTTGCGCTTAAACGCGTTTAAGACCGTCCCGACTACCAGCTGGTCGAACCTCTCGATCGCGGAGATCTTTTCCCTTAAATCGCCGTTATGCCCGGCTTCGTCCGGCGCTTCCACGTGCACAAAAACAAAATCTTTTTCCTCCAGGGAATTCAATGCCGCCCTGGCCTTCCCTTCGTAATCCGTATCATAATAACCGGTGGCACCGGGCACGGAAATAACCTCCAAACCCAGGATCACCCCCAGCCCTTTGATCAGGTCCACGGCGGAGATCACGCTCCCGCTGACTCCGTATTTCTCAATAAATTTCGGCATATTGGGCCTGCGCCCCTGCCCCCAGAGCCAAATCATATTTGCCGGATTTTCTTTCAAATCAATCCTCACCAGGTTGATCTCATGATTTTCCAGCAGGCGGCGCGAATCCTGCATCAGCTTAATAATCACTTCCGAGTTCTTGCCCTTGGGGAGATACTGGGTAATATTCTTGCCGGAGATATCGTGAGGGGCCATGCATTCCAAGGCGTCAAAATTATCCCTGGCGCCCCCTTTGATCAGCAGGAGGTTGCGATAGCTGATACCGGGCGTGAATTTAAAATTTGCATCGCCGAGCTTTTGATCGATAAACTTGATCAGGATATCCGATTCCTTGGAGCTAATATGCCCGGCGCTATAATCCACCATGCTGTCTTCACCGGAGACGGTGACTAAGTTACAACGGAAGGCAACATCATCCTCTGCCATATCCACCCCGAGATTTGCCGCTTCCAGCGGCCCCCTGCCGGTATAATAATCCTGCGGGTCATAACCGAGTATGGAAAGATTGGCGACGTCTGAACCGGGGGTCATCTTGTCCGGTATAGTGTTGACCCTGCCGATCGCGCCGTTTTTCACGATATAATCCATATTGGGCGTTCGCGCGGCCTCTAAGGGAGTACGCCCTCCGAGCTCTTCTACCGGATAATCCGCCATCCCATCACCGACCAGGACCAGGTATTTCATTTTCAGTTGTAAGCGGTAAGTTATAAGCTGTAAGCTAAAACCTTAGCCAGCTTTTCCGCCAACTCCTTTCTGTCGCGTACTTTAATCGTCACGCCCCTTTTATCCATAAGGAAACACCGATATGGCCGCAGGCTGTTACCGACAATCAGGTCCGCTTTTGCCTTTGACATGGCTTTTCTCGAACTGATCAACAGGCCTTTGGGGGCAAGATGCGGCTCCAGCTTAAACATGACTAATTTTGACCTTGGCGAAAATCTGCGTATCTCCCGGATAATTTTCGGGAGCGGCACTAACTTCAGTTCCTGTTTCTTGTCAGACGACAATTTCCCTTTTATCGTGACTGCTGGACGGAAATCAGCCACCGCCGCGGAATGAATGATAAAATCATAATTTTCCGCCAATAATTCCCGCTTGATCAGCTTTCTCAACTCTTCAAAGAAGCAAAAACGAATTAATTTAACCCCTTTTACAGGGGTGTAGTTACCGACCGGCCCCATAAACAAAGTTACTTTCGCTTTGAGCCGGCTGAATTCTTCAGCCAACAAAATTCCCGTCTTCCCCGTAGCGATATTACTGATCACCCTGACCGAATCAATGGCCACCCATGTCGGTCCCGCGGTGATCAGGACCTTTTTCCCTTTAAGAACATCGGCCTGATCTGCCACTCTACTGATCCTGTCAATAACCAATTTCTTTTAAAATTGCCTTTATCTGAGGTTTAATAACCTTTGGCTGCTTAATCGATTTAATCGCCCTGTCCGGGTCCTTGAGGCCATGGCCGGTCAGGACACAAACGACCTGTTTCGCTGTGCGTCGCGCGTATTGCGTATTGCGTTTAAAATAATTATTTTTTGCCAGTTTGAGCAGGCCGGCGACACTGGCCGCGGAAGCGGGTTCGACGAAAACACCGTCTTTTGCCGCCAGAAGCTTGTATGCGGCGATAATCTCTCTATCGGTAACCGCATCAATCAGACCGCCTGATTCAGAACGTGCCTCCAGGGCCTGTTTCCAGCTGGCCGGTTTGCCGATACGAATCGCGGTAGCGATTGTCTTGGGATTATTGATCGGATGCCCCTTGACGATCGGAGCGGACCCGGACGCCTGGAAACCGAGCATTACCGGCAATCTGGTAGTCTTACCCTCCTGCCTATATTCCCGGTACCCCTTCCAATAAGCGGTGATATTACCGGCATTGCCTACGGGTAAAGAGTGATAAAAAGGCGCGTCACCCAGGCAATCACAAATTTCAAAGCTGGAGGTCTTTTGCCCCTCAATCCGGTAAGGATTAAGCGAATTCACCAGGATGATCGGGTAGGTTGCGGAAATTTCTTTGACCAGATCCAGAGCAACGTCAAAATTTCCGTCAACGGCCAGGACCACCGCGCCGTGGATGAGCGCCTGGCTAAGCTTACCCAGGGCAATCGCCCCTTTGGGAATCAAAACTACGCATTTTAATCCGCAGCGCGCGGAATATGCGGCAGCGGAAGCCGAGGTATTTCCGGTGGAAGCGCAGATCACCGCACGAGAACCCTCTTCCAGGGCCTTGGAGATAGCCATGGTCATTCCCCGATCCTTAAAGGATCCGGTAGGATTCAGACCTTCCAATTTTAAAAAAACCTCAAACCCTTTTCCCAATATCCCGCTCAATGAACTCGAATACAAAAGCGGGGTATTACCTTCCAAAAGAGAAACAACCGGGGTTTTATCCGTAACCGGAAGATACTTTTTATACTTCCTGATCACCCCGGGATACCCTGAATTCAGCGGATCGGCTTTGGTTTTCTTTATCATAATTCCTCTATCCTGATAGCTATGGATTTCTCTCTCACCACATGCAGCCGGTCGATCTCCGATAAAGCCAGGCGCAGCTCTTTTTCCCTGGCTTCGTGAACGATCATCACGATAGGCACTATCTGTGAACGCGACCTCTCCTTCTGGGTCACCGAGGCGATACTGATACCGAATTTCGCCAGGATCCCGGAGACATGCGCCAGGACGCCCGGCTTGTCGATCGCTGAAAAACGAATGTAATAACGCCCTTTGATATCTTCGATCCGGCAGAGTTTTTTGACGGATCTATCCTCGATGATGTTTAAGGTTGACCTGAACAACCCCGCCTTGATGTCCTGGGTAAGATCAACCAGGTCGGAGACGACCGCGGAAGCGGCAGAAAACTGGCCGGCCCCGGGACCGTAGAACATAAGATTACCCGCCAGATCGGTAGAAACGTAAATCGCGTTATAGACGCCGGATACCGAAGATAATAAATGCGACCTCGGAATAAGGGTCGGGTGGACCCGGACCTGCAGTTCGTTATTGTCTTTTTTGGCAATAGCCAGCAATTTAATTTCGAAACCAAGCTCTTTAGCATAATTCACGTCTGCCAGCGAGACCTGGGAGATACCCTCCACAAAAACGTCCTGGAGGCTGACCAGCTTGCCGAAGCATAAATACGCCAGAATGATCAGCTTATGGGCCGAATCGATACCTTCGATATCCAAAGACGGGTCCTTCTCGGCAAACCCTTTTTCTTTTGCCTGTTTCAGGGCGTCGGGAAAAGACCGGTTATTAGCGGACATCTCGGAAAGCACAAAGTTGGAGGTCCCGTTTACGATGCCGAAAATATTGTTGAAGCGATTGGCCACCAGCCCCTCGCGCAAAGACTTGATGATCGGGATGCCCGCCCCCACCGACGCTTCGAAATAAATATTCTTGCCGCGGTCCCGGGCCAGGGCGAAAAGCTCTTTGCCGTTCTGCGCCAATAACGCCTTATTCGCGGTAACAACATTTTTTCCGCTTTTTAAGGCGCCGCTGATAAATTCCTTTGCCGGATTGATCCCCCCAATGAGCTCCACCACTATGTCGATCTGCGGATCATCGATGATTTCCGAGGCTTTCGAGGTCAATAACCCCTTGTCAATACTAACGTTTCTTTTGGAAAGAATATCCTTGTCGCAGATCTTCTTGATATTAATCTCGACACCGATTTTTTCCGCAAGAAAATTCTTCTTCTCACGCAGGATCTTGACCACTCCGGAACCGACATTACCGAACCCGATCAAACCGATATTCATCTTTTTCATGACCTTAGCCTTTTTTTAAGTAATAATCCACGGTTTTGTTTATCATATCTTTATGATTATCGTCAATAGCAAGGAACTGTAACCGGGTATCATAGATCAGATCGCGGATGATCTCGCGTGACTCCAGGACCTTTCCGATCAACATGATCGGGTTGGGGTCAAAAGGAAGCCTGATTTCCAACGCCAGATTTACCCCGGTCTGAAAGGCCCGGTTCGTTGTCAAAAGCATGCCGCCCAAGCTGACATTCTTCGTCTGGGAAACGTCGATATTATCCGTCTCTTCAACGATGCGATAGGAAACAATGAAACGCGCGCTGATACGGGGATTTTTACGCCTTTCCTGACCTG
>JAQUQA010000066.1 GCA_028716305.1 Candidatus Omnitrophota bacterium
TTTTTTTAAATCACAACCGCGAGTATGGATTTTGGTCCCGTTATAAACCTTTAGAAATTCTTCGATCCTCCCGCGGATCAAGCGGTTGCGATATTGCGCCCGCAACATCACCAATAACTCGTAACTTAAAGGCTCCAGTATACTAAAAATCTTTGCCGGGGTAATCTTCCTGACGGAAAGTTTTTCGGCAATCGCGCGGTGATGATGTTTATAGCTGATCAGCCTGATTGTTTCCCCTCGGCCAAAGGCAAATTTCCTGCAGAAGGCCGCGGTTGCTCTTTCATCCAGGGACTGTGTAAGGACCATCAGATAAATGATCCAATTGTCGAGACGGCGGCGATGGCACATTTCCCGGTCAAACCAGCGCAGCGATGCCTCAACCGACCTGAATAACGCATAACTCCCGGCGTTGACGCGTAAATCCGGACTGATAAAAGCGAAGCCAACGAGCTTCTTCATCCGTCTGATCTCAAGGAGGGGGCGCCTTTCCTTAAGCATCAGGATTATTTCGTCGCGCAGCCGCTGCGGCTCGACTCTCTCCAGCATCTTCTTCCGGCAGGCCTCTTGAGCCAGTTTTAAGCTGCGCGGTTCAATCCTGAAAGCAAACCTCTGTTCGAAACGGATCGCCCTTAATATACGCGTAGGGTCATCGAGAAAACTTAAATCATGGAGTACGCGAACCCTCTTCTTTCTAATATCTTCTTTTGCCCCGTAAAGGTCGATAACTTTGCCAAAATCACTCCCCGTGATGCTGACCGCAAGGGCGTTAATGGTAAAATCCCTGCGAAAAAGATCATCCCGGATACTTCCCGGAGTAACTACCGGCAGCTCCCCCGGACGGGGATAAACCTCTCTGCGGGCAGTAGCGATGTCCAGCTTGACCCCCCAAGAAAGTATTATCGTGGCCGTGCCGAATCTTCTGTGACGCACCAGCTTACCCTGGAGCCCTTTGGCCAGCGCTTCGGCAAAACCGATACCGTCCCCTTCTACCGCGATATCGAGATCAAAATTTTCCACCCCCAGGATCAGGTCCCTTAAAAAACCCCCTACCAGATAAGCGCGTATCCCGGAACGCTCGGCTGTTTTTCCGGCCTGCGCCACCAATCCCCGGATATCCTCGGATAATCTGTTCAGAATCTCTCTCATTTTTTCCGCCCCTTGCCCCTTGACCCTTGACCCTTGCCCCTTGACCCTATTATTTTACAGCTTATAACTTATAACTTATAACTGATTACGGCCTGGGGTGAAAACTCCGGTGTATCGATTTAAGCCTGTCCTTATTGATATGCGTGTAAATCTGCGTAGTTGAGATATCGGCGTGCCCGAGCATTTCCTGGACCGAACGCAGATCCGCCCCCCGCTCCAAAAGATGAGTAGCAAAAGAATGCCGCAGGATATGCGGCTTCATCGGTTTTTTTATACCGGCCTCCCGGGAATATTTCTTAATCATCTTCCAGAACGACTGCCGGGATATTTTCTTTCCAAACCGGCTCAAAAAAAGGAACTCGCTTTCCTTGTCTTTGAGCAGGCCCGGCCGCACGGTATCCAGGTATTTCTTTATGCTGGAAACGGCTTTTTTACCCAGGGGGACAACCCGCTCCTTATTCCCCTTGCCGATACAGCGCAAGAAACCAACTTCCAGGTTGACGTCTTTTAATTTCAGGTTTACCCCTTCGGACACCCGCATTCCCGAAGCATACAGAGTTTCCAGGATCGCCTTATCCCTGATCCCCTGCTTCTCGCGGGCGTTCGGCTGATTCAACAACGCGTCCACCTCATTCACGGAAAGGGCCTCGGGGATCCTCTTCCAAAGCTTAGGTGAATCAACCAGGCTGCTGGGATCATCCTTGATCACCCTCTCGCGCACCAGGAAACGATAAAAAGACTTAATCGCCGCCAGGCGCCGGGAGATCGAATTTGCGCAAATCCCCTTGTCCTTCTGAGAAAACATAAAATCGGTAATGTAATTCCGGGGCGCCTGCGAAAGAGAACCGATCTTTTTTTCCGAGAGATAATCCAGATAAAGGTTAAGGTCCTTTCTGTAGGCAAAAATGGTGTTCGCGGAAAGACCGCGCTCGACGGACAGATAATCGAGAAAAGTTTCAATAAGCTCTTTCATCCTAAGCCAAAAATGGGTTACCCTGTTTTTCCGCCGCCAGCGTAGAGGCCGGCCCGTGCCCGGGATATATCCTGGTGTCATCCGGAAGGACCAAAAGCTTTTTTTTGATCGATTCGATCAACCGGGCGTGGCTGGCCCCGGGAAAATCAGACCTGCCGACCCCCTGCGCGAAAAGGGTGTCCCCGGTAAAAAGCATCTTCTCGTCGGGACTTTTCATCAAAAGACAAATCCCTCCCGGGGTATGGCCCGGAGTATGGATAACCTCCAGCCTGATATCGCCGTTTTCGATGATCCGGCCCTCTTCGACGGGATGGATCGGCGAGGTGACGCTGCAATCCAACATCAGGAAATTCGAAAGGTTCAACTCGGCATCCCTTAACAGCGCCGCGTCATCTTTATGCACATAGACCTGGGCGCCGAAACTATCATCGCCTCCGATATGGTCGCAATGGCCGTGGGTGTTAATCACCAAAGCCGGGTCTAGCTGAAAACGCGCAAGCACGGCTTTTATCTTGTCGACATCCGCCCCCGGATCGATAATGATGGCCCCGGAATCTTCCTTGGCCGCTAAAATATAACAATTCACCTGCAATGGCCCTACGATCAACGTTTCGAATATCATACCAGAGAATCTTTCACCTTGCTGTAAGAAAAATCGCGCAGGATCCTGCTGCGGAGCTGTTCAGCCTGCTGGCGATTCGTCGAATTCAGGTTTCCGTAAACATCCCCCTTAATAGAGTTGTGCAATCTATCTATTTGCCCAAGATAAACATCCAGCTTTGCCTGTTTTTCCGCGTTAAGCATCGGCCGCAGCTGGACCAGGTTCTTGCGCGCCTGCTCGATACAGCTTAATATCTTCTTCTGGCTCGAGGAGCGCGCCAGGGACTCGATCAATTCACCGTGCCAGCTCTTCCAGAAAACGAAATACTGCCGGTAAAGTTCCTCTTTGGACATCGTTGATTTATATTCAACGGGTGCCAGGACCATTTCTTCCTTCTGCATTTTATCTTTCTTCGGCTTGCGGGTGAATTTTCTGACAAAGGCATCGCAGCCGGTCACAGAGATCAGAAGACAGATAACAGAGATCAGGATGACCAAATCCTTGCCCCTTGCCCCTTGCCCCTTGCCCCTTGCTGATTGATTGAGAGTCTTCATACGATCATCCTCCTGAATTCTTCCTCGTTAATAACCTTCACCGCCAATTTCTTCGCCCGGTCATACTTCGATCCGGGATCATCTCCGGCTACCACCAGGTCCGTATTCTTGCTGACGCTGGAAGAAACCTCGGCCCCGAGTTGCCTTGCCAGTTCCTGTGCCTGCTGGCGGCTGTAATCTTTGAGCTCACCTGTAAAAACTATCTTTTTTCCGGTTAAAAGATTATTTTTTTTTCGGACAGTTTCATCTTTAAAGTTCAGGCCGGCATCTTTAAGCTCGCGAATGAGTTTTTTTGTTTGGGCCTGGGAGAAATAATCCACTATCGACTGGGCCATTACCGGGCCGATTTCGTAAATTGCCTCGAAGTCTTCGGTTTTCGCCGAAAGTAGGTTATTCATCTCTTTAAAATGCCCGGCCAGGACAAGGGCCGCTTTTTCTCCGATATGCCGGACCCCTAAGGCAAAAATCAGGCGCCAGAGCGGACGTTTCTTGCTCCCTTCTATAGCCGCGATCAAGTTATCCGCTTTCTTGTCCTTGAATAATTCCAGTTTCAGTAAATCCTCTTTATCTAATTTATAAATATCGGAAAAATCACGCACCAGTTTTAATTTTACCAGTTGCGCCACCACGGATTCACCCATCCCTTCGATATCCATCGCGCCGCGGGAAGCAAAATGCAATAAGCCCCGTTCCAGTTGCGCCGGGCATGACGGGCTGATACAGCGATAGGCGACATCCTCCTCTTTTTCCTTAACCACCTTGCCGGAACAAACCGGACAGGATTTGGGAACGGTAAAATCCTTGCCGCCTTTATGCTCGATTACCTTCACGATTTTAGGGATCACGTCACCGGCCCGCTCAATCAGGACCCGGTCGTGCTCTTTTATACCCAGGCGCTTAATCTCGTCGAAATTATGCAGTGTGGCATGCTTGATCATCACCCCGGCGCATTCCACGGGTTTAAGTTCCGCGATCGGGGTGATTACTCCGGTACGCCCGACATTTACCCTGATCTTCACCACCGAGGTAGTCGCCTGCCGGGCGGGAAATTTATAGGCAATAGACCAGCGCGGGCTCTTAGCAGTTGAGCCAAGCTTTTCCTGCTGGCTAAAACTGTTCACCTTGACTACGATCCCGTCGATTTCATAATGCAGGCTATCTCTTTTCCCCTGCCAGAAAACACAATAATCAAGCACCTCTGGCAAGGTGCGGCAAAGCCTGGATTCCGCGTTTACCCGTACCCCCCAGTTTTTAAGCTTCTTTAAGAATTCCCACTGGTTCGAAGCGACAACGCCGGTATGCCAACCCAGGGAATGGGCAAAAAAATTCAACTTCCTTTTTGCCACTAACGAGGTATCCAGCAGTTTTAAGGAACCACTGGCGGCATTACGCGGATTGGCGAATAACTCCTCTGACCGGGATTCTTTTTCCCGGTTCAGGGCCTCAAATTCCTTTTTCTCCATATATACCTCGCCACGGATCTCCAGATATTCGGGGAACCCCTCTGCGGCAAGTACCAGGGGTATCGCGCGGATAGTCCTGATGTTGGCAGTCACATCCTCGCCGCTTTCCCCGTCTCCGCGGGTTGCGCCCACAGAGAGCCTGCCGTTCTCATAGGCGAGATTCGCGCTCAATCCGTCGATCTTAAGCTCTACCACGTATTCGATATCCCGCAAACTGCCAAGCCCCTTCTCTACACGCTTGGCCCAATCCTTTAATTCCTCAAAACTATACGTATTATCCAGAGAAAGCATTTTTTTACGGTGCCTGACGGTCTGAAAACCCTCCAGGACCATACCGGCAACGCGCACGGTCGGAGAATCAGGAGACTTAAAATCAGGGTACCGCTCTTCCAACTGCTTAAGCTTTTGCATCAGGGCATCGTATTCTTTATCGGATACCTTCGGCTGGGAAAGCGCGTAATACGAATAGTCGTGCCGCCTGATTTCGTCTCTTAGTTTTTCGATTTCTTTTTTAACTTCCATCTTATCCGCCGGTCCTGAGCCTGTCGCCCAAAAAACGAGGCAACCCGCGATCCACGATCTTTTTTCGGGCCGATTCAACATCATAAGCGGTCCGTTTGATCAAAACCTCTCTCTTGTCGGTATCATATATGCAAAAGGCAGCCTGCGGATTGCCGTCGCGCGGCTGCCCTACACTACCGACATTGATAATATAGCTTTTCCCTGCCAAAATTTTGATCCTGTCTGTCTCAAGATAGCTGACCATGCCTTGCTTTTCGCGGATGAAAACCCCGGGAAGATGGGTGTGGCCGACAAAGCAAATCTGTGAAAGCATAAGATCAAAGGACCTTTTTGCATCATGCTCGCCGATCATGTAAGAAAAATCCTGCGGGGTATCCAGCGTGCCGTGCACCAGAGTAAAATCTCCGGAAGAGTAAGTCAATTTCAGGGAGCAAAGAAAGTTCTTTTGTTCTTTTGAAAGGAGCTGGCCGGTCCAAAAGACCGCCTGTCTGGCAAAATCATTAAAATCAACCGGGTCCAAGATGCCCGCGGCGGCCCAGTCGTGGTTCCCGGCGATCATCCGGGCGCCGATCTGCCGGGAAAGGGAAATACACTCTTGAGGATCAGCGCCGTATCCCACGATATCTCCGAGACAAAAATACTCGTCTATCGATTCCCGGTGATACTCGCGAATGACCCTCTCAAACGCTTCCAGATTGGAATGAACATCTGAAAAAACAGCACAGCGCATTAGAATTCAATATTAAAACCGGACAGATCTCCGGCGGCCGGGCCCCATTCTATTTCAGCGTCGCGCAGATACCCGGAAAAATACCCCTTTACCTTTTCCAGGAAATCTTTCAGGATACTTTCTTCGGCCTCTGCCAGAAGCTCAACCCTGCCATCAGGCAGATTCTTCACCCAGCCCTTAACTTTCAAATTAGAAGCAATGCTGACCGCGGTAAACCGGAAACCCACACCCTGCACTCTTCCCGAGTAATAAACGTGTGCGCGCTTTTCCATTAAATCCGCAAAATCTTGTTAAGATGGTCGGGCCCGCCACGCTCTGTGGCGGGAACTGTTCAAACCCAAAATATGGTCGGGGCGGACAGACTTGAACTGTCGACCTCAGCGTCCCGAACGCTGCGCTCTAGCCAAACTGAGCCACGCCCCGGTCACTCACTATAGGTGTATCAATACCGGCAGTAAACAAAATATAGTTTAAGGTGTTTCTATAGGAGATGGTTTATGTCGGGGGACGTTCGTTCCCCATGGGGAAACCGATGGTTTCCCCTCTGGCGTCCCCGCCAAAAACCGGCGGGGCCTGTCACCCCTTCCTTTTAAACTTAAAAGAACACTCTTGGGGAGAAAACGGTCTTTTCTCCCCAAACCCCTCTTTCTAGGTTTTTC
>JAQUQA010000067.1 GCA_028716305.1 Candidatus Omnitrophota bacterium
CGGTGTACGCCGAACGCCTCTCACCGAACGCCGTTCGAAAACTACAAATTACAGCTGAATTGCTACATCTTGAATCTCTCGCCTAAATAAATCTCCCTGGCTTTAGGGTTATTGATCAGGTCCTGGGCGCTCCCGGTGATCAGGATCTTGCCCTCGGCAATCAGATACGCCCTGTCGGTAATAGTCAGGGTCTCCCTGACATTATGGTCCGTCAGGAGTATCCCCAGGCCTCTTTCTTTAAGCTCTTTAATGATCTCCTGCGCCTCATTTACCACGATCGGGTCAATGCCGGAAAACGGTTCATCCAGCAGGATAAACGACGGATTGGTCACCAGGGCGCGGGTTATCTCCAGGCGCCTGCGTTCCCCTCCGGAAAGGGTAAAGGCCTTGTTTTTCCGCAGATGGGCGATGTTCAATTCATTCAACAGGTTCTCCAGCCTGCCTTCTCTTTCCTTCTTGCTGATCGGCAGCGTTTCCAGGATAGCCATAATGTTCTCTTCGACGCTTAGCTTCCGGAAGACCGAAGCCTCCTGCGCCAGATACCCGATGCCGTAGCGCGCGCGTTCATGGATCGGCAGATTGGTAATGTCATTGTTGTCGAAGCTGATTTTACCGCGGTTAGGGGCGATCACCCCGACGATCATATAAAAAGTAGTGGTCTTTCCCGCGCCGTTCGGTCCCAGCAAGCCGACAATCTCTCCGCGCTTGACCACGATATCGACGCCTTTGACCACTTCTCTGCCGCCATACGACTTTGAGAGCCCTTTTGTTTCAAGCAAATGCATCTTTTTCTCCGTTCATACGTTCGCTCCCCAGGAAACCGCACCCTTTTAGGGTGAAGATGGGGTTCGGGGAGCTTTAGTATTCCGCTCTAAGCAACCCCCGGGCTTATGCCCGGGAGGCTTCATTTCGGGAGGCCCTGGAAATCCTGCGTCGAATAGATTAAAAGCTTCGGCCTGCCGGACAAGATAACCTTATTATCTTTTCCGGAATAAGTTGCTTCCTGGCTATAGGTGATATTTTCCCCGCGCACGGTTTTCACATTACCCTTAGCAATGATCCTGTCGATCTTGGTATTACTCAACATGGCATCATCGGAAGTATCCGACCCTTGCGCCTCGTCGGTCCCCGAGGAATCAAAATAAACTTCCATTATATCGCTGTAAATCTGTGAATCCTGCCTGTCCACCTTGACATTATTATTAAAAACCGCCACATTCTTGGCGTAATCAATCTCCAAAGGGCCATCACAAGTAATGATGATCTTGTTAGCGGCCTTCTCGCCGGGCTTGGTCTGCGGCTGGATCTCCAGCAGGACTTCTTCTTCGAGGTTCATTTTACTTAACCCCGTCTCCCCCCTGGCGCCTTTGGCCCGGGTGAACATATTCTGCCTGTTAATATTCACCACATCCTGGGTGCTCACCACGGAATTAACCCGGTCCCAATCCAGTGAATCGGTAGTCAATTTCGCACCGCCGGAAGTGGTAATGACCACGTCTTTCTCGACGTGGATCTTGCCGTTGGCCCGGTCAAAATCGCCTTCTTTCGCGGTTAATTTGACGTTTTCTTTTTCGCCGTAAAGATTACCGGAAAGGTCTTTAAGCTTAACCACATTATCAAAGATATCCGCCGTCTTCCCGGAAAGGTCCCAGGTCTTCTTACCCTTTTCCCCGTAGCCGGCCAAAGAAAAATCCCCGATCTGCTGATCGGAATCATCCTCTTCGGCAAAAGCAAGGCCACAGAACAAGAGACAAAATCCGCAGAGGATAGTAATATACTTAAGGGTTTTAAATGTCATACGCACCGACCAATTCCTGCCATCTTCCCTGGCCCTTAAGGATCAACTCTGCCACTTCTCTTACCGCGCCCCGGCCGCCCTGCCTGATGGTGATATAGTGTGCCGCGCGTTTTACTTCCGGGCAGGCATTAAAAACCGCCACCGGAAAACCCACTCTTTTCAAAAGCGGAAGGTCCACCAGGTCATCCCCGACAAAACATAACTCATCCGCCTTCAGGCGGTATTTTTTCAAAATCTTTTCCAGGACCAGGCTTTTCGGAGAAACATCCGCATAGACCTCTTCAATGCGCATGTCGCGGGCGCGCGGCAGGATTGCCCGTGAAGCCTTGGCCGTGACCAAGATCGTCTTAATCCCGGCTTTATACAAAAGATACACCCCCAGGCCGTCGTGGACGTCAAAAAACTTGGAGTCGCGGCCGCGGGAATCATAAATGATCCTGCCGTCGGTGAGCACTCCGTCGACATCTAAAAGCAGGAGCCTGATCTTTTTAACTTTTGATAAAACCGACTCTTCGATATTTATTTTCATCAAACCAGGCCTGCCTTCAGTAAGTCCTGCACATCCAACAGCCCGACGGGCTTACCGTGCTTATCCACTACCGGCAGTTCATCGATCTTCTTCTCACGTAAGATCCGCAGGGCCTCCACGGCCAGGGCCTCTCCCAAGATAGTTGTCGGATGCTTGGTCATTACGTCTTTTACCTGGCGACACGACAAATCCGAATAAAGCTCCAGATTCCTGCGCAGGTCGCCATCGGTAAAGATCCCGGTCAACCTGCCGTTTTTATCTACTACGGAGGCGCTTCCCGAACGGGACTGAGTGATCTTCAAAAGCACCTCGGAAACTCTCCTGTTTTCTCTTACCACCGGATTGGCGCCGCCGGTGCGCATAATATCCTGCGTCCGCAAGAGAAGCCTTCTGCCTAAGAGCCCTCCGGGGTGGTAAAACGCGAAGTCCTTCTCTTTAAAATTCTTTGTTTCCAAAAGGCAAACCGCCAAGGCATCGGTCAGGGCCAGTGTCGCCGTAGTCGATGCCGTAGGGGCCAGCCCTAATGGACAGGCCTCCTTTATCACGGAGACATCCAGGACTACATCGCTATGTTTTGCTACTATCGATTTTTTATTTCCGGTCAAAGCGATGATCCGGGAACCGATCTTTTTAAGGATCGGCAGCAATTGCCTCATCTCTTCTCCCGAGCCGCTGTTGGAGATCAATACAATCACATCTTCGGAGGTTACCCTGCCAAGATCCCCATGGATGGCTTCCGCGGTATGCAAAAAAAGGCTCGGCGTCCCGGTGGACGCCAGCGTCGCGGAAAATTTTTGCGCGATGATCCCGGTCTTACCCATACCGCTGACTACCACCCTGCCCCGGGATTTTAAAATCAGGTTTACCGCCTGAGCAAATTCTTTGCCTATCCGCGGTTTTAACCGGCTAATCGCTTCGGACTCAATTTGTAAAACCTGCTTCGCCCTTTTGATGATATTCATAACGCTTCCTCGATCTTCCTCGTCTGCCGTAAAAGATTTTTCAGTTCTTTCAGGCTAATCATATTCGGCCCGTCGCAAAGCGCCTTATCGGGATCGGAATGCACCTCTAAAAATAACCCCTGGCACCCGAAAGCCACTGCCGCGCGGGATAAACCGGAGACAAACTCCCTTTGCCCGCCGGAACTCTTCCCCCGGCCTCCCGGCAGTTGCACGCTGTGCGTGGCATCGAAAATCACCGGATAGCCGAAGTCACCCATGATCTTTAGGCTGCGCAGATCGGCAACCAGGTTATTGTAACCGAAACTCACCCCCCGTTCGGTGATCAGAATCTTTTTGTTCCCCGTGGCCTCTATTTTTTTGATTATCGGCAGGATATCCCAAGGGGCCAAAAACTGTCCTTTTTTCAGATTGATCACTTTTCCGGTCCGTGCCGCTTCCACCACCAAGTCCGTCTGACGGCTCAATAATGCCGGTATCTGGATAATATCCAACACCTCTGCCGCCGCGGCAATCTCCTGACGACAATGGATATCGCTTAAAAGCGGAAGCTTTAACTCTTCTTTAACCCGGTAAAGGATCTCCAGCCCCTTTTTTATCCCCGGCCCGCGGTAAGAATCCAGGGAGAGCCGATTTGCCTTGTCGAAACTGGACTTAAAGATAAAGGGAATTCCCGCCTCTTGCGCGATCTCCTTGATCCGCTTGGCGCTTTGCAAACACTGCTTTTGAGATTCGATGACACATGGCCCGGCAATCAGAACCAAAGGACATCCCTTCCCAATCTTTACGTTACCGATCGTCAACTGTCTCATTCGTTACCTCTTCATTTCCAGGTATTGTTTGGCTTTTTCCAGATCCTGCGGGGTATCTACTCCGATACTGTCGTATTTTGTCTCCACGACTTTGATGCGGAAGCCCTCCTCGAGGATACGCAGCTGCTCCAGCCTTTCCGTCTTTTCCAGGCCGGAAGGAAGAAGATTCTTATAGGTAAAAAGAAAATCCTTGGTGTACCCGTATAGTCCGATATGCTTGAAATACACCGGATTCTGTACCTCTGAATTATGCGCCAGATAAGGAATAGGCGACCGGGAAAAATAAAGCGCGAAGTTATTCTTGTCCACCACGACTTTTACCACGTGGGGGTCGTGCAGGTCTTCGGGCATTTCGAGCCTCTTCATGATCGTCGCCACGGAAATACTTTTATCGTCGATCAGCGCCTGGGCCACGGCGTCGATCATCGAGGGGTGGATCAACGGCTCGTCCGCCTGGATATTAATGACGAACTTTACCTCCAGCGGGTTGATCACCTCGGCGATCCTGTCTGTGCCGCAGGTATGCCCCCGGGAGGTCATTACCGCTTTTGCCCCGAAACCTAAAGCGGCCTGCTCCACGCGTTCGTCATCACAGGCGATGATCAATTCGTCCAGCAGCAGTGATTGCCTGGCGCGCTCCCAGACATGCTGCAGCATTGGCTTGCCCAAGAGGTCAACCAGGACCTTGCCCTCGAACCTGGAAGAAGAATACCTTGCCGGAATTACTCCTAAGACGTCCATATCAACTTATCCTTGATAATAATTCTTTACGGGAAGTGACCGCTGTCCCCAATTTGCCCACGACTATGCCGGCGGCGTAATTTGCCAGGTGCGCGGCTTCGATCTTCGTCGCCCCGCAGGAAAGCGCCAGGGTAAACACTGAAATCACCGTATCCCCCGCTCCGGAAACGTCAAAAACCTCCTGGGCCACGGTAGGTATATGCGTCACCCTGCCTTCTTTCTCAAAAAGCCGCATCCCGGCCTCTCCGAGAGTAACCAGAAGAGAATCAAGTTTTAAATAGGAGATAATCTCCCTTGCCGCCAGGTCAATCTCCTGATCGTTGAAGAGCCGGTCGTTATTTATCCTGAAGCGATTGGTGGTATCCTTGATCTTCAGGTTCCTTACGGCGTTTTCCAATTCTTTGCGGTTAGGGGTAATCGCCGTAACCTGGCTGTAATACTGAAAATGTTCTTCCTTCGGGTCGACGGTGATGACTTTTTTATTATCTCTGGCCAGGCCGATCAGCTGATGCAGCAGCTGCGCATTGATCAGCCCCTTACCGTAATCTTCGATGATCAACGCGTCAAAGTCATTGATCCGGGAACGTACGAAATTAATGATCCTGATATTGAGCTGGCGAGAGGCTTCCTGCGTATATTCCCAGTCCACTCTCACTACCTGCTGATGCCCGGCGACCACCCTGGTCTTTAAAGTTGTGCACCTCTTGGGATCGACAAATACCGCGTCGCAGCCGATCGATCTATCTTTGAGTTCGTTCAGTAAAAGTTTGCCGTGCTCATCTTTGCCGATTATCCCCAGCAAGGAAACTTTTGCCTCCAGGGAACCGATATTATTGGCTACGTTAGCCGCGCCTCCCGGGACATAGGTCCGTTTATTCGCCCAGACTACCGGCACCGGCGCTTCCGGAGAGACCCGCTCCACCTTACCCCAGATATACTGGTCAAGGATCAGGTCTCCGATTACCAGGATCCTGGCCTTATTGAAACGCTTTATAATTTTCCCTAAGTTTTTCATAACTCTTCGATAACCGCCTGCGCCAAAAGAGGCAGCATGATCTCATGATGGCCGATGATATAAAAACCCTGCCCCGCGCCGGCAACCGGCCGCGAAACCACGTTTTGCGCCGGCCGGTAATGATAGATCATATCAAAGTTGGCGGCGGTAAAATTCTTGACCTGATTCCCGAGGTTCCTGGATAAATTCAACGCCTTTAAAAATACCTCCGGCAGGATCACTGCCGATCCAAAATTAAGCAATACCCCGCCCGCGTTCAAACCCTTGATCTTCTCGGCCAGGGTGTAGAAATCCCTCAGGCTGCCTTCGGCGGTCAGGGCGGCATCAAAAGAAGGATGCTGGTGGATAATATCCGTTCCGATCCCCACAAAAACACATACCGGAACGTTATTCCTATAAGCATTATAGATCAGGCTTAATTTCTTATGAGGAAGATCCCCCGCGGAGATCATCTGAAATACCGCTTCACCCAGCCCCAGCCCCCGGCCGACCCCCTGGCTTACCGCCCGGTTAATCATCTCGGCCGTCTCCCGGCCCATGCCGAATTTTCCGGTCTTCAGGTTAGCGGCGACGTCTTCCGAAGTCCTGCCTTGAAAAGCCAGCTCAAAATCATGGATGATCCCGGCCCCGTTCAGACAGATACAGCTGATTATTTTTCTTTTAACCAGCTCGATTAAGACCGGGTTCAGGCCGCACTTGATCACATGCGCCCCGCCCA
>JAQUQA010000068.1 GCA_028716305.1 Candidatus Omnitrophota bacterium
TGAAAAGCCAGCTCAAAATCATGGATGATCCCGGCCCCGTTCAGACAGATACAGCTGATTATTTTTCTTTTAACCAGCTCGATTAAGACCGGGTTCAGGCCGCACTTGATCACATGCGCCCCGCCCATGAAAATTACCGCTTTCTTCTTTTTGCGCGCCGAAACGACCGCCGTAGCGACGGACCGCAAATCCTTTGCCTTGAGTATATTAGGCAAAGAACGATAAAAGTCCCTGAAGCTCAAGCGGGGGCGCGGGGCAGCGGCAAAATCCTTTGCCCGGACCTTGCTGAACCTTGATTTTACGGAATATGTCCTTACCTTATTAATATTGATCATATGAACCAGTTAGTTTACCATAACTCGCGGGGGAAATCAATGAATTTAGATTAGTTCCGCGGGAGGCGTTGGCGCGTTCGGCCTAAAGCTTACGCCGAACGCCGTTCCCGGAACACCTCACGAAAATTTATTTTATTCTTTTAACATCGAATCCGCGATATTGACGACATAATCAACTGTCACGGCTCTTAAGCAGGCAAAGCCCTTGACGCAGTTATGCGCCAGGCACTCCACGCACCCCACGGTGCTGTGCGCCACGCGGTCTTTATTGCCTAAAGGCCCCCAGCGCACCGGGCTCAACCCCTTCTGGCTCCTGCCGAATATGGAGATCGTGGGAGTCCCCACCGCCGAAGCGATATGCACCGGTCCGGAATCATTGGAAATAAACAAACGACATTTCTTTAAGAGGCTGGCTAATTGGCTAAGCGAAGTCATGCCGGCAAAATTATAAGCCTCGTTCTCCATCCGCTTGGCCACCTCCTGTGCCAGGAAAATGTCCTTTGGCCCGGCTACCAGGAGTACCTTGAACCCGTATTTCCGGATCAATCTGTCGGAGACCTGGGCAAATCTGCCGCAGGGCCAGATCTTAGACGGACAGCTTGCTCCGGGATGGATCGCCAGAAGCGGCGCGTCTTTGGCTATCCCGGAGCGTTCCAGAAGTTCCTGGGCCCATAATTCCGACTCTTTCTTGATCGGCATGAATAAACCCGCATCCTTCGGCATGATCCCCAGGTATTGCAGCAACTCCAAGTTATACTCCATCTCATGCTTCTGCCCGAGCTGCTTAAGGTGTTTTATCCGGTCGGTCAAAAGGAACCCGAATTTACGCGCATAACCCAGGCGCCTTCTGACCCCCGAGAAAAAGATCAGCAGGTGCACCCGGACGCTCGGATGCAGGATCACCGCCAGGTCATACTTTTTCTTTTTTAGATTGAGCGCGAATTTCATTGCGGCAAACCAGCCGCGGTGTAAATTGTCCTTGTCGAAAACGATAACTTCATCCAGATAGGGATTCCCATCGACGATCTCCCGGGCATAGGGGCTGACCATCATGGAAATAAAGGAGTGCGGATACGCCTGGCGCAGGGCCTTGATTACCGGGGTAGATAATAAGACGTCACCGATCCTATCGGTGCGCACGATGAGGATCCGCTTCAAAGACCCCTTCCGCGCGGCAACCGCGCTTTCCGCCCGGGGTAACGGATAAGCCGGATTATCCAGCACATCTTTAATGTAATCCAGGACCTCTTGCGTCTTTACCGCGGAGGTGCAATTTAACGTGCCCAGGCTGCACTGCGCCTTACGGCAGGGGCGGCAAGGCACATCTTTTTTGGCGACCCGGGAGTTGTCCGACCAGGGCCCGTATTTATCCTCATCCGTGGGCCCGAAAACAGCCAGCACCGGAACGTTGACATAACTGCCCATGTGCAGGCAGGCGCTGTCATTGGTAATCAAGAGCCGCGATGATTTCAATAAATAGGCCAACTCCTTCAGGCTCGTCTGGGCGGTCAGGTCCAGCAGCGGATAGGGCGCGTGGGACTGGACATATTCGGCCAGCGAACGGTCTTCCTTATCCCCTACCAGGATCACCTTGGCCCGCAGTTCACCGACCAGCGCAGAAATAAGTTCGGAAAATTTTTCTTTTGACCATCTCTTAATATGGCTGCGCGCCCCCAGCGAAACAGTGATGATCCTATCGTTATTTTTGATGCCGCTTTTTTGCAAAAGATATTTCATCCGCATCTCTTCCTGCGGTCCGATAAAAAGGCTGGTTTCCCTGCTTTCCGGAGGCCGGAAAAATTTTCCCCGCCTTAAAATGCTCTCTACCTTGTAGAGGTGGCGGTCTTTCATATGCTTGATCTTTACCGGGATACGCAGGAACATGGGGATTTTGTATCTTGCCGGAAGCAGGACCCCGAACGCGCTGTTACGCAGATCTACCACCATATCGAATTTTTCTTTTTTCAGTTCCTTAAAAAGCCGGAAATTCTGCGCCACCCCGGCATGTTTGTCAAAAATCATCAACCTGTCGATAAAAGGATTTTCTTCGAAGATCTGCCGGGGGCGCGGACCGACAAGACAGGTAATCTTGGCCTGGGGAAAATGTTCGCGCAGGGTATCAAGTGCCGGCAGGGTCATGATCACGTCGCCGATGTTGCTGAGAGTTATAAAGAGTATCTTTTTAACCATTATTTCAAGTTCCTTCCAGAATCCAGCATCCAGTATCCAGAATCCAGTATCCAGTATCCAGAACCGCGATCGGGATCCTAGATACTTGATGCTGGATGCTAGTTATTGATTTTATCAAAAACCTCCTCCGGGGTCACTGCCTTCATGCAACGGTTATCTTTGCAATCTACCACATAACAGGGGATCTTACATCCTACGTCTTTTTGGAACAAAACCACGTTCTTCAAGGGGAATGGCGCGGTGACCGCCGGGTCGGTCGGCCCGAAAATAGCCAGGATCTTTTTTGTGCCTACGGCATTAGCGATATGCAACGGGCCGGTATCCCCGCAGATAAAAACATCCAGCCGCTTGAATAAAGCCGCCGATTGCTTCAGGGTCAGCGCCCCGGCGGCAAACAACGGCTTTTCTTTCATCATACCGGCGATCTTCTTGGCCAAAGCCAGGTCCTGCTGGGAACCGGTGAAAATCACTTTTGCCCCCAGGCGAATGATCAGGTCATCGGCTAATTTCGCCCAATGCTCCGGCGGCCAGCGTTTTGGAAACCAGTTGCCTCCGGCGTTGGCACCGATCAGAAAATCATCTTTTTTCACTCCCAGCTTCGCCAGGAATCCATCGCTAAACTTTTCGTCCGCCTCATCGAAGAAAATCTCCAGGTAACGGTCTTCTGGCTTGATGCCGGCCTGCTCGATAATGTTCAGGTAATAATCTATCCGGTGGAGCGAATCCCTGGCCGGCACGGGAATCTTCTTGGTCAGGAGAAAACCTCTGTTCTTAGTATTATATCCGACCCTTTCCGGGATACCGGCCAGCCGGCAGATCAGGGCCCGGGTGAGCGACCCGTGCAAAAGCAGCGCCAGGTCAAAGTTCCTTGCCTTTAATGAACGCACAAAGGAAAATTTGGAAAATACGTTCTCGTGCCGGTCCTTCTCGTCGAAAATGATAATTTCGTCAAGATGGGGATTGCCCTTAAGGACCGGGTAACAACGGCTGGGGACAACACAGGCGATAAAGCTCTTCGGGAACCTCCGGCGGACATTGCGGATCACCGCGGTCGAGAACAAGACATCCCCGATCCAGTTAACATTAAAAATAAGTATGCGTTTTGGCTGGTTCATTTTTTTCGTTTTTTCCACTCTTTCATAAAAGTATAATATCCCGAACTCTCCACGGCGAAAACAAACATATTAGAGGCGTTCTCCGAGATACGCAGCCGCTTCAAGGCATAAATATCGTCATCCGGGTAATAAGGTCCGGGGTTAGTGGCCACCGCGCCTTTATAACCGGCATCAATCACCATCTGCCTTATTTTATGGTTAAACATCCCTTCCGGATAGCTGAAAACTTCCACCGGGCGGCCGAGCCTCTTTTCCAGCAACATTTTGGAATCGAATATCTGGTGCCGCAACTCTTTTTCGGAATCCGCCTTAATCAACGGATCCGGCCCGATGGCGTGGCTGCCGAAGTTGATAACCCCTGAGCCCTGCATCTGCAGGATCTGGTCCCACCCCAGACGGTCATTCTGCGGCCGGCCGACTTCGTTGACAATGATGAAAACGGTTGCCGGCAATCCGTATTTTTTTAATACCGGGTAGGCATAAAGATAGTTATCCTTATATCCGTCATCCAGAGTTAAGACTACCGTATTCCGGGGGATCTTCTTGCGCTGCCGGATCAAATCGATCAGCGTCTCCAGCGGCACCACATTGTAATGACGCGCCTTCAGGAAACGCATCTGCCGGTCAAATGTCTTAACGCTTACCGCCAGCATGCTATCCGGATGCGCCTCGGGGGTAATCGAATGATACATCAATACCGGCACGACATACTGCCGGCTCAGGAATAATCCCGCCGAAAGGATAACCGCGGCAAGAATTACGCCTGTAACAACCAGGATCCTGCCAAGAATCAGGAATCTGCGCTTAGACATTCTTCGTATACCCTTTGAGTTTCTTCGGCCATTTTCTCCTGAGAGAACCTGCCGGCGATAAAGATCCGGGCGTTAGTGCCGAAGACCATTCTTTTTTCATCATCGGCAAGCAGCTCACAGATCGCCTGGGCCAGCCTTTGTTCGTTCTTCGGGGGAACCAGCACCCCGCTATGCCCCTGCTGGATCAGATCGATCAGCCCGCCGACATAAGAACCGATCACGCATAAACCGCAGGCCATCGCCTCCATTACCCCTAACCCCAGCCCCTCCTTCAAAGAAGGCATGACAAACAGGTCCATGGCCGAGAGCACCCGGCGGGTGTCATCAACGGAGGCGATGAATTTTACGCTCCTGCCTATCTCCAGCTTATTGACCAGCCCCTGTAATTCCGCCAACATCCTGCCGCTGCCGACGATCAATAATTGCGCCCGGGGAAAAACCAAAAGGACCTTTTCCATCGCCTTGATCAGATAAATATGCCCTTTTACGTCGGAGAGCCTGGCGATGATGCCGATCACCGGCCGCTCCCCCAGCCCCAGGGAAAGTTTGGCGGCCTTACGCTCTTCTTCAGAAACGGGATTAAAACGCTTCAGGTCTATCCCGTTATAGACAACACGGATCATCTTTTCATTAACGACAAAATCATCGATCAGATGCCTTTTTACCGGTTCGCTGATGGCGATTACCCTACTGCCCCAGCAGGGAAAGACCCGGCGCAGCAGCCTGCGTTTAAAATAACCGTGGCAGGTTGAGATATACGGCAGGCGGCAGCGCCGCTTCAAGAGGGCGGCCAATACCTGGGTGACCCGGGTATTGGCATGGATGATCTCGATCTTCTCCTGCCTGGCCAGATCCGCCAGCTTAAACATGCTGTAGATAATTTTTGGGTTGATCTCGGCCTTGGTCTTTAGCGGGACCTCTAAATACCCGATCCCTTCCTGCGCCAGGCGTCCGGATAATTCCCCGCCCCCGGAAGCAATAAAAACCTTGTGCCCCCTCTCCCTCAACCCCATGGCCAAAGTCAGGGCGTAACTGGAGACCCCTCCGATATTCAGATGGTTCGTAAGCAGTAGGATATTCATATTTTCGTATTGCGTATTGCGTCGTGCGTATTGCGATACCTTGTAAACTCAAAACGTAAAACGCAAAGCGCAAAACTATAAATTCTGTATTGCGTACGGCGTATTGCGTATTGCGTAAATTCAAAAAAACCTAAGCTTACAGCTTATAACTTATAACTTAAAGCTGAATTTTTAATTTTTTAGTTTCAGCTTTGCGCTTTGCGCTGTAACTTTGCGCTTTGCGCTTTGAACTTTACACTTACTTAACCAACCTATCTACCGCCTCCAACAACTCCTCAACCGTGATCCCCCGCATGCACTTGACCGTCTGGCAATGCGGCTTATAGCAGGGACTGCACGGCAATTCTTTATGCAAGAGGACAAAATCCTTTGCCGGAGGAAGATGGCGCGCCGGATTCGTCGGCCCGAAAAGCGCCACAAAAGGTGTTTTGCAGGCAGCGGCAATGTGCAAGGGCGCGGAATCCGCGCTGATATAGGCGCTGCATTTTTTTATCAAACAGGCCAGCTGATTGATCGATGTCTTTGCGCAGGCGTTAATGATTTTCGTGTCTTTTAACGCCGCGGCCAACCGGGCGGCCAGGGCTAGGTCCTTCTGGGTCCCGGTAACCACAACCAGGAACTCCCTGCGGGAGAGTTCCTCGCAAAGCTTCACCAGCGTGGCCAACGGAAGATTCTTAGTTTTCCAACGTTCACTGGCGCTGATATTGACCCCGATCAGCCTTTGCTTATTCCCGATCCATTGTCCGGCGAGAAAATCCTCGATATACCTGCGGTCCTTCTCGCTCGGCCAAAGCTCCAGGCTGTTATCTTTTAGTTCGATACCCAAAAGCCCCAGCATCTGGAACTGATGCGCCAGCGGGTCTATTGCCGGCCGGGTATCCTTAATGCTGTGGTTGAGTAAAAAAGAGAACTTCTTATTATCATAGCCGTAACGTTCCAGGGAAAGGCTTAAACCGGCCAAAAGATGGCTTTTACGGTTATTCTGCAGGTCGATCACCAGATCAAAATTGCGCCGGCGCAGTTCAC
>JAQUQA010000069.1 GCA_028716305.1 Candidatus Omnitrophota bacterium
ATTTTTTTCTTGTCCACTCCCAAAAGCTGGCTCAAGCGGCTGGCCTTTTCGGTCTGGATAAATTCGATCTCCTGCTTGTAATACGCCCTGATCTCTTTTATCTTGGCCAGTTCTTTTGACTTCTCTTCTTTTGATTTACGGCCCCTGTCCTTACGGGAAAATACGTGCACCTCCACTACTACGCCTTCCACACCAGGCGGCACAGTCAAAGAGGTATCACGGACGTCACCGGCCTTTTCTCCGAAAATGGCACGCAACAGCCTTTCTTCGGGAGAAAGCTCCGATTCAGTCTTCGGGGTAACCTTACCCACCAGGATATCACCGGGGGTAACTTCCGCTCCGATACGGATCACGCCCGTATCATCAAGGTTACGTAATGCCTCTTCGCTGACATTGGGAATATCCCGGGTAATCTCTTCGTTTCCTAAACGCGTCTCTGTCGCTTCGGTCTCAAATTCTTCTACGTGAATAGAGGTCATGGTATCTTCTCTGACCAGCTTACTGCTCAAGATAATCGCGTCTTCGAAGTTATAACCTCTCCAGGGCATGAAGGCGCAAAGCAGATTCCTGCCCAGGGCCAGCTCACCATTTCTGGTGGCAGTGCCGTCGGCAATAACCTGACCCTTCTCAACATGCTCGCCGAGTTTTACGATCGGCCTCTGGTTTAAACAGGTATCGGCGTTGGTACGCTGAAATTTCTTCAGGTGATAAATTTTCTTTCCAATGGTAATCGAGGAGACATCGACGCTGTTGACCTTGCCGGATTCTTCGGCAATCACCACCGTGCCGGAGTCCCTGGCTAACTTGCCTTCCATGGCCGTGCCGACGACCGGCGCTTCAGTAATCATCAACGGCACCGCCTGACGCTGCATATTGGAACCCATCAGCGCGCGGTTGGCGTCATCATGTTCCAGAAAAGGGATCAAGGAAGCGGCTACGGAAACCAGCTGCTTGGGAGAAACATCCATATACTGGACATCCTTTGCCGAGACCTTGGGAAGAAAATCACTTTTGTAGCGGCAGGAAATCTCTTTTCCCGCGAAATTGCCGTCGTTATCCAGCGGAACATTCGCCTGGGCGATGATCTTGTCTTCTTCGATATCCGCGGTAAGATACTCGATCCTGCGGCTGACCCGGCCGTTTTCTACCTTGCGATAAGGGGTCTCGATCAGGCCCAGGGGATTTATCCGGGCATAGCAGCTTAAAGACGCGATCAAGCCGATATTCGGACCTTCCGGGGTCTCAATCGGACAAACCCTGCCGTAGTGCGAAGGATGAATATCTCTTACCTCGAAACCCGCCCTCTCACGGGAGAGCCCGCCCGGCCCCAAGGCGCTTAACCTGCGCTTATGGGTCATTTCAGCCAGAGGATTAACCTGGTCCATGAATTGGGAAAGCTGACTGCGGGCAAAAAAGTCCCGGATCTGATTGGACAATAATTTAGAATTAATCAGGTAATGGACATTCAGGGAAGCAAAGTCTCCGAGGATGCTCAATCTTTCCCTGATCGAACGCTCTACGCGGCTTAAGCCTATCCTCACCTGATTCTGGACCAGCTCTCCGACCGTCTTTATCCTGCGGTTACCCAAATGGTCGATATCGTCGATCTTTCCTTCTCCGGCTTTTAGCCTGATCAGGTATTCGATAACCTTGATTACGGTGGCCGAATCCAGGATCCTCTTCTCCAGGGAAACTTCCATTCCCAGCTTGCGGTTGAGGATAAATCTGCCGACCCTCTCTAAATCGTAACGCGCCGGGTCAAAGAACAGGCGGTAGAATAAGGCTTCCGCGGATTCCTTGGTCACCGGCTCCGCCGGTCTCATCTTGCGGTAAAAATCCTGGTATGCCTCTTCCTTATTCTTGGTAAAATCTTTCTTTAAGGTATTGCTGATCTCGGCATGTTCTTTTCCAAAAGCGGCAATGATCTCTTCGTCGGTGCTAAAACCGAGTATACGCAATATCTGGGTCGCCGGAAAGGTCCTGCGCCGGTCAACGTAAGCCAAAATGGTATCGGTCAGGTCATATTTGAATTCCAACCAGGCCCCGCGGTACGGAATAATCCGGCCGTGAAATATCTTCTTGCCGGTGGGATGCTCTTCTTCCTCGAAAGAGACGCCGGGGGATCTCTGTAACTGGCTAACGACTACCCGTTCGTCTCCGTTAATGATGAAGGTACCCGTATCGGTCATCAGGGGAATATCGCCGAAATAAGCGTCCTGCTCCTTTGTTTCCTGGGGAGTAGTCAGCCTGAACTTCACCTTTAAAGGGGCGGCATAACTTAAAGAACGCCGCTTGGACTCGGAAATGGTGTATTTCGGCTTGCCCAGGGTATATCCGATAAACTCCAACTTTACCGAACGCTCGGCGTTTTCCAGGGGGAATATTTCGGCAAATACCTCCTGCAGCCCTTTAAGCTCCCTTTTCTGCACTGGAACATCCATCTGAAGGAACTCATGGTAAGATTCCAGCTGGACATCAAGAAAATTAGGCAGCTCAAAAACTTCCTTTAGCTTGGCGAAAGTTTTTCTCTTATTCATATTTAATTAACTGGTTGGTGGTGCAAAGACTTACTTACTTTAACTCGACGGTTGCTCCGGCAGCCTCGAGTTTTTTCTTCATCTCTTCAGCTTCTTCTTTGGCCACGCCTTCCTTGATCGGCTTGGGCGCTGCGTCTACCAGGTCTTTGGCTTCTTTTAAGCCAAGGCTGGTCATACCGCGCACTTCCTTAATTACCGCGATTTTGTTGCCGCCGGCACTTGTCAACACCACGGTAAAAGAAGTCTTTTCCTCCGCTGCCGCGGCACCTGCTCCGGCTGCGGCACCTCCGGCCATCGGCATCGCCATCATCGGCATGTTTGCCTGAACGCCGAACTTCTCTTCCAGCGCCTTAACCAGGTCCGAAAGCTCCAGAACGCTCATGCCTTCGATAGACTTGATCAGTTCTTCCATTTTTTCGTTAGCCATTTTTTCCTCCTTGCTCTTTTTCTTTTTTTTCTTTAATTTGCTCTACACAGATCACGAATTTCTTAAGCGTATTCTTCAACACGTAAACGAAATTGTTGATCGGCGATTTAAGGGTCATGGCCAACTGCGCGTGCAACATATGCCTCGAAGGCAGTTTGGCCAGGGCCTCGATATCTTTGGCCTCCAGGATCCTGTCCTGCAGGAACCCGGCTTCATAGACCATCTTTTCATGTTCCTTCTTAAAATTAAAGAGGACCTTAGAGGCCTCTACCGGCTCATCGCCGGCAACCACGATCCCACAAGGTCCTTCGATACTCTTGACTACGCTCTCCAGGCCGGAATTTTTAAGCGCCCGGCGGGCAACGGAATTCTTTACCACAAAAAAATCGGCCCTGGAGTCCTTAAGGGACATGCGCAAGGCCGTGAGGTCCGGGCTGGACAAGCCTGAATATTTAATGACGAAAAAACACTCCTTACCCTTTAATTGCTCCTTAATGTGGCTTTCCGATGCTTCCTTAAAAAGTATGCCGACCTTTTTCATTTTTACCCTTATTAATTAGATAACCACCCTGAATCCGGGATTCATGGTGGAAGAGATAAACAGGCTCTTTACGAATTTTCCTTTTATCGTATGCGGTTTTGCTTCATTAATGGCATCCACTACGCGGTTGGCGTTTTCCAAAATCTTGTCCTCGGAAAAAGAAATCTTGCCTACGCTTAAATGTATCCCGCCCTGCTTGTCCACGCGGAATTCAACTTTGCCTTTTCTGACATCTTCTATCGCCTTGGCGATATCATTAGTAACCGTTCCGGTCTTGGGGCTGGGCATCAGTCCGCGGGGCCCCAGGATCTTTCCCAGCTTGCTTAAATCTTTCATCATCTCCGGGGTAGCGATGGCGCAATCGAAATCCATGAATCCGCCGGAGACCTTTTCGATCAAATCGGAAGAACCGACGTAATCGGCCTGGGCCTCTTTGGCGATCTTTTCCTGTTCGCCTTTGCAAAAGACCGCGACTTTAAGTTTCTTACCCGTGCCATGTGGCAGCACTACCGTGCCGCGTACCATCTGTTCCGACTTCTTCGAATCGACGTTAAGATTAAAATGCAGATCAACCGCGGCATCGAATTTCACCGGAGCCGCCTTCTTAAGCAGACTGACCGCTTCATTGAGCTGGTAGGCCTTATCCTTCTGTTCGCTTACCAGTTTCCGCGATTCCCTGTATCTTTTGCTAGGCTTGGATAACATGATCTCCCCTTGAAATATTTATCCCTCTACGGCAATGCCCATGCTTCTGGCGGTGCCGCTGATAATCTTAATTGCCTCTTCCATGTCTTTTGTATTCAAATCCTGCAGCTTTAACTTGGCGATCTCTTCTATCTGCTTTCTGGTTACCGTGCCGATAGATTCTTTTCCCGCGCTGCCGCTGGCCTTGGCCAGGTTTGCCGCGCGCTTTAAAAGGACCGAAGAAGGCGGGCTCTTTATAATAAAGGTAAAGGACCTGTCTTCGTAAACGGTAATTACTGCCGGCAGGATCAGCCCTTCCTTGCCCTTGGTCTGTTCATTAAACTGCTTGCAGAACTGCATGATGTTTACGCCATGCTGACCCAGAGCGGGCCCAACCGGAGGAGCGGGATTTGCCTGCCCTGCGGGACAATATAGTTTAATCTGAGCGGTAATCTTCTTGGCCATTTTATTAACCCTTTTAGCGCAAAACTCAAAGCGCAAAGCGCAAAATTACAGCGTAAAGCTCAAAAGGTTTTAAGTTTTAACCTCAGTTTTGCGTTTTGCCCTTTACGTTTTAAACTTTCTCAACCTGCCAGTATTCCAACTCGACGGGGGTGGCCCTGCCGAAAATTGAAACACTGACCTTCAATTTACCCTTTTCCGGATGAATCTCGTCGATCGTTCCGTTAAAATTAACAAAAGGCCCTTCGGTCACCCTGACCTGCTCACCCTTCTCAAAGACAATCTTGGGGCTGGGCTTTGTCTGCGTATCCTGTGTCCTCTTGAGGATGCTGTCGACTTCCTGCTGCGGCAGAGGCATGGGCTTCTTGCCCAAACCGATAAAACCGGTCACTCCGGGAGTCGATTTGATCAAAAGGTAGGTACTTTCGCTAAGGTCCATCTCAATGATCAGGTAGCCCGGGAAGAATTTTCTCTGCGACAATTTCTTTTTTCCGGAACGGACCTCTGAAACCTGCTCGGTAGGAATAACCACCTGGGAAATCGTTTCCTGCAATCCTAAAGCGGCAACCCGGCTCTCCAGAAGCGTCTTCACCTTGTCTTCAGAACCCGTTTGCGTATGTACTACGTACCATTTCTTCATCTGTTTAATAGCTGAACATCAGGCTCAATACTTTTGAAAGAACCACGTCGATCGCCCCTATGTATGCGGCCAAAATCGCCGTAATCATGATCACCACTACCGTTGAACCGATTAATTCCTGCCGCGTTGACCATGATACTTTTGCGAGCTCCTGTTTTACCTGTTTTAAAAATGTTACCGGTTTACTGAAAATTTTCATATCGGATTCTTAAAAAGCTGCCGCTGCATCTAAAGTTACCTAATTAACTCTCCAGACTGGCAGGAGCGGCAGGAGTCGAACCTGCAGTCACGGTTTTGGAGACCGTTGGTTTGCCATTAACCGACGCTCCTATTTTACGTTCAATGACAAATCAAAATACAATATTCGACAATTGAGAAGCGTTCTGCGTTCTGCGTTCGGCGTGAGCCTATTGGATTCACGCCGTTCGCTAAAACGCGACTGCGCCGTACAAATTATTTATCTTCCCATTGCGATCTTGTCATTACCCTCTATTTGATTTCCTTATGAGGCGTGTGTTTATGGCAAAACCGGCAAAACTTGGACATTTCCAATCTATCCTGATGTAATTTCTTATTTTTAGTGGTGGTATAATTCTTATTTTTGCAAACTGTGCATTCCAGGGTTATTGTCTCGCGCATGGCCGCTAATCTTCCTTGCTTTTCGGTGTATCCCGGTCAGTTAAAAGCTGGAGACGGGAATTGAACCCGTGACCCCGTCCTTACCAAGGACGTGCTCTACCAACTGAGCTACTCCAGCAAAGGACTTGCCACGGGCGCACCATTTCGTTTTCTCGTCGATAATAATGAATAAATTAAAAAAAACCCCACGTTCTAAAAATTTGTTTGGAATTCTTAGAATTTTTACAAACTCTAAGTTTTGTTGGGGATTTATATAGAGTTATAAGTATATATTAAAATTGAGGATTGTCAAGTTTTTTTTTGGGTATTTTTAGATTTTTTCGAGGTGAGCAAAATCTTGCAGTGAAAGCCGTTCCGCGCGGATACGTGGATCAATTTTATAGCAATTAAAAAATTTGTCAAGCTTTTCCTGGGGGACCACCCCTTTTAAACTGTTTTTTAATGTTTTTCTCCTTTGGTTAAAGGCCGCGCGGATGATCCGGAAAAACCTCTCCTCGTTCTCTGTCGCTACTGCCGGATGGCTGCGCACCTTCAATTCCA
>JAQUQA010000070.1 GCA_028716305.1 Candidatus Omnitrophota bacterium
CATTATGAGGCAAGAAAAGGCAAGGCCCTGGGCAGCGACATCCTGCTCTCGGATGCCATGCATACCAAAGCCGACATCTTCACCTCTTTGTCGGTAATCATCGCGCTGGTAGTGATCAGGCTGGGCTATCCCATCCTCGACCCTATCGCCACGCTTCTGATCACTCTTTTTATAGCCCATGCCGCCGTGGTGATCATCAAAAACAGTTCCCGGGTGCTCGTGGACAGCGCCGCGATCGTTGATACGAAGAAAATAGTCGATATCGTATTATCGGTAAAAGGAGTGAAAACCTGCCATAAGATCCGCAGCCGCGGCAGGCCGGATGATATACACCTGGACCTGCATGTCCAGGTTGCCCCCGAGATGCATATCGATCGGGCGCACAAGATCTGTTATTGTATCGAGGAAGCGATCAAACAAGGCATGCCGGAAGTAACCGACGTATTGATACACATCGAGCCAAAAGAAAGAAACCCTGCAGCACGTTCAGGATAAAACAGGTTGCCACTCCATTGATTCAACGTAAAACTCAAAGCGCAAAAGTCAAAACGAAAACTTAAAACGTAAAACTTAAACTAAAAACTTAAAAATTCAGCTTTAAGTTGTAAGTTATAAGCTGTAAGCTTAACGCTTTTTGAATTTACGCAATACGCAATACGCCGTACGCAATACGGATTTATTGTTTTACGTTACAGTTTTGCGTTTTACGTTGTAGTTTTGCGCTTTACGTTTTGCACTTTGCGCTTCGATGCTATAACTTACTCTAAATATTCCATCGGATCTACCGGGACGCCATCTTTACGCACCTCAAAATGCAGATGGGCCAGCATATTGCGCTGATTGGCATTCCCGGTTTTACCTACCGCGCCGATCGTCTGCTCCTGCCGAACAAAATCACCTTTCTGGACGTAAATCTCGGAAAGGTGGCCATAGATCGTGGTGATCCCGCCGGAATGTTTCAGAATAATATATTTCCCCATCCCCTTATTACTGGTAGCGGTAATCACCCGTCCCGAACGGGCCGCTAAAACCGGGGTCCCGATCTCTGCCTGTAGGTCCACGCCGTTATGCATCCGGTTACCGCTTCTTCTGGCGGCAAAGATCCCGCTCCCCCAGGAATCACTGCGGATCTGCGGATAGCAGGTGTATCTAATCGGGCAAAAGAAAACATGTTTATCCACAAAATATATGCTCAGGCAGGAATAAATGACAGCCAAGACCAGGATGATGAAAAATAGTTTTTTCATTTTAGGATTATTGTTTTTTCCGGGATAAGAGTAATGCCCCGAAGAGGTAAAAAGAAACCAACAGGATAAATATATCACCAAAACGGCTGTAAAAAGTCAAGTTTTTTTGTCCCAAAACGATCTCTTCGCTAAGGTACCCGTCGATGAAAATAACGTTTCCCTCTTTGTCACTGACCAGAGAAATGATTTGGCCGCGCGGAGAGATAAACCCCGAGATCCCGGTATTGGCGGACCTGACCAAGAATACATTGTTTTCCACGGCCCTGAATACCGAGGCCTGAAAATGCTGTGCGGCTGCCGCTGTTTTCATATACCAGGCGTCGTTGGTAATATTAACCAGAAATCCGGCGCCTTTCCTGACAAATCCGGCGGATAACTCCGGGAAAAGGTCCTCGAAACAGATCAAAACGCCTAAGTTCCCTCCTGCCTCCGCCCTGTTTCGCGGGTTGACCTGAAAGATAGTAAACTGCCTGCCTTTCTCGATATCACCGATAGGGGCAATAGTCTCCAGGAACGGCAGGGTTTTTCTTAAAGGAATATACTCTCCAAAAGGGACAAGGTGCAGCTTATCGTAAAAATTGCTGACCTGGCCCGTGGAAGAAACCATGATCGCGCTATTGTAATACGATCCCCCCCTTCTGGTAACCGCACCCAAAAGTATGGGAATCTTGATTTCCCGGGCTAATTTTTCTACCCGGGCAAAGACCGCCGGCTCATCCTGCAATACTACGGGAAGCGCCGCCTCCGGCCAGATAACCAGGTCCGGATTGCCTGCTGAAGCCTTCCGGGTCAACGCGCAGTATTTTTCCGTGATAAACTCGCGTTCTTTAGGATCCCATTTCAATTCCTGCGGAATATTACCCTGGACGACGCAAACCCGCAAGGCCCCGCTCCGGCCGCGGGCTAAGGGGGCATGTAATTTATAAAAACCGTAGAGCAGTGCGCAAGAGATGATCAACAACGGGATAAAAATCATCCTCGGCAATTTTTGTCTGCGCAACAGGGAATTTAAGAAAAGATAAGCCAGGAGATTCACCAGTATCACCAGGAAAGAAACCCCCCAGGCCCCGGCAATATCCGCGGACTGGATAAAAACCGGATTGAATTGCTGGGTATAGGCCAAAAGCGACCAGGGGAATCCGGTCAAAAGGTAGCTGCGTAAAAATTCCAGGATTACCCAAAATAAACCCGTAATAATGATCCCGGGCAATGAATCCCCGCGAAAATGCCTCTTAAAAACCAAAGCGAAAAGCGCCGGGTACAGGCTTAGATAAAAGATCAATACTGCCGTCCCTAAAAAAGTGACATTTATCAGCCAATAAATATTACCCCACCAAAAAATCAAACCAAATAAATAAGCCAGGCAAAATGCCTGGCGGGGGGTAGATCTTTCCAGCAGGTAAAACAAGGGGATAAAGGCAAAAAAAGCCAGGAACCAGAGATTAAAACCGGGGAAGGAGAAAACCAGCAAAAGCGCAGAGAACGCCGCCAGCGCGATTTTTTCCTTGAAGACCAATTGTTCTTTTTTTAAACGGGTAATCATTTTCCGCAGCATTTTTTGTATTTCTTGCCTGATCCGCATGGGCAGGGATCATTGCGGCCTACCTTCTCGTGGGATAAGGGTTGCGGGGTAAACTGTGTTTTCTCGGCAGGAAGATGCCCGGCCCCCGGAGAAAGGCCCTCCTGGGGCGCGGGTGCCTTAAATTCACTCACTTCCGGATGCACCAGTTCCTGCGATACGGAACTAAAGACTCCTTTGAATCTTTCCGGTCGGGCGGGCTTTATCTTGAAAATCATCTCCGTTGCCTCTTCTTCAATCGCCCCCATCATCTCGCTGAACATGCCAAAGGCCTCGCGCTTATACTCAACCAGCGGATCGCGCTGGCCAAACGCCCTCAGGCCGATGCCTTCCCGTAGGCTGTCCATGGCATAAAGATGGTCCTTCCATTTACTGTCGATGATTTGTAAAAAAACCATGCGTTCCAGGTGGCGTAACAAATCCGAGCCCACGGAATTTTCCTTTTCTTCATAGCTCTGGCTGATTTTCTGCATCAAGAGTTCTTTAATTTCTACTCCGGAGCTTTCCTTGATCTTCCCCGGATCAAGCTCCAGGCCGAATTTTAAATTTATGCCGTTGACCAGGCCGGCGATATCCCATTCCTGGGGAGTAAGATTTTCCAGGATCACCGTTGAACACATCCCGTCAAGCAGCTTGCCGGACACGGCAAGCACTTCTTCCTTCAATGAAGAACCTTCCAGGATCTCCTTACGCTGGCCGTAGATAACCTCTCTCTGCTTATTCATCACGTTGTCATATTCCAACAGCTGTTTTCTGATTTCGAAATTATGCTGTTCCACCCTTCTCTGGGCGATCTCAATGGACTTGCTCACCCAGGGGTGTTCGATCACCTGCCCCTGCTCAAGGCCCAGCCGGTCCATGATCCCGATCAGCTTGTCTGAACCGAATAAACGCATCAGGTCGTCCCCCAGGGAAACATAGAAACGCGATGACCCGGGGTCCCCCTGCCTGCCGCAGCGGCCGCGCAGCTGATTATCGATGCGCCTGGCCTCGTGCCTTTCGGTAGCCAAGACGTGTAGCCCGCCCAACTCCACGACCTTATTATGCTCTAATTCGGTCTCTCGCTTGAATTTTTCCAGTAATTTTTTATACTCCTCATGGAATTTTTCATCCTGCGGATCCATCTGCTGGCGAATCAGGTTTTTTGCCATAAACTCGGGGTTGCCTCCCAAGAGTATATCCGTTCCGCGGCCGGCCATATTCGTGGCGATGGTCACCGCCTTATACCTGCCGGCCTGGGCGACGATCTGCGCCTCCAGTTCGTGATATTTGGCGTTTAATACCTGATGGGTGATCCCCCGGCGTTTTAAAAGTAAAGAGAGATGTTCGGACTTATCGATGGAAATAGTCCCCACCAGAACCGGCCTGCCGGCTTCATACAATCCGGCGATCTCTTCGACCACGGCATCGAATTTCTCTTCTTCGGTTTTATACACACAATCCGGATAATTAGTCCGGATCAGCGGCCGGTTGGTAGGGATCACCACTACGTCAAGCTGATAAATGGATTTGAATTCATTGGCCTCGGTAAAAGCCGTCCCGGTCATCCCGGAAAGTTTTTCATACATCCTAAAGTAGTTCTGGAAGGTGATGGTTGCCAGGGTCTGATTCTCGCGCTCTATCTTCATCCCTTCTTTGGCCTCAACCGCCTGGTGCAACCCATCCGACCAGCGCCGGCCGGGCATCATCCTTCCGGTAAATTCATCGACTATGATCACCTGCCCGTCCTTAATCACATACTCCACGTCTTTTTTATAAAGATTGTGCGCGCGCAAGGCCTGGATCACATGGTGGCGCCACTCCATCGTCTCGATCTCGTGCAGATTGGCTACCCCTAAAGCGGCGCAAACCTTGGATTCCCCTTCTTCGCTTAAGTATACCGTATGCGCTTTTTCGTCAACGATATAATCATACCCCTTGGAAAGGTCCTCCCCCCTGTGCTTGGCTTCGATTTCGTCTTTTTCTAGGATGATCCTGCCCTTAAGGCGGGGAACGATCTTATCCACAATGTAGTATTTTTCCGTGGATTCCTCCGCCGGGCCGGAGATGATCAATGGGGTGCGCGCTTCGTCAATCAGGATTGAGTCAACTTCGTCAACAATGGCGTAATAGAACGGGCGCTGCACCATATCCTGAACGCTATATTTCATATTGTCACGCAGGTAGTCAAAACCGAATTCGTTGTTTGTCCCGTACGTAATATCGCAGGAATAGGCCAGCTTTCTTTCTTCGTCGGACATATCATGCTGGATCACCCCGACGCTTAAGCCCAGGAATTCAAAGACCGGCCCCATCCATTCACGGTCGCGCCGGGCCAAATAATCGTTAACCGTGACGATATGCACCCCCTTGCCCAGCAGGGCGTTAAGGTAAGCGGGCAAGGTGGCGACCAGCGTCTTTCCTTCTCCGGTAGCCATCTCAGCGATCCTGCCTTCATGCAAGACTATCCCGCCGGCAATCTGGCTGTCAAAATGGCGCAGTCCGATAGTGCGTTTCGAGGCTTCCCTGACCGCGGCAAAGGCCTTGGGCAGTATCTCTTGGAAGACTTTATTGCGGGTGGTTTTTATCTTTTCCTTGACCCGCTCCTTCTCTTCCGGAATGGTCGCCTGAAACAACAACTCTTCCAGCTCCTGCATCGCCGGTGCGTATTCCCGGGATTTTTTCTCGATATGCCCTTTAAACTCAAGGGAGAGCGCGCGCAACTCCGCATCAGATAGCCCGCTGACCTGGGGCTCAAAGTTGTTGACCAGATTGATGATACCGGCTAAATCTACCAGCTTATTCATCGAAGGGCTGGGCATGTCGATGTGCAGGTTGATTTTGACGCCGGGATAGCGCTTCCTGATCGCCGCCTGTTTTTGCTTCAATATTGAGTTCCGGATATGACTAAGCATAAGAATAAGTGTAAAGCGTAAAATGCAAAGCGCAAAACTGAAGTGCAAAACATAAAACTTTAAACTTTACGCTGTAATTTTGCGTTTTGCGCTTTGAGCTTTACACTTAACTGTCCTTTCCTTTTTTAAATCGTAAAAAAGCCTCTATAAACTCATCCAGCTTACCGTCTAGGACTCCGCTGGCATTGCCGGTTTCCTGGTCCGTGCGATGGTCTTTTACCAGGTTGTAAGGATGCAGCACATAGGAACGGATCTGACTGCCCCATTCGATCTTTTTTTTCTCCTGGCCATATTGCTTTTCCAGCTGGTCCTCTTTAAGCTGCCGCTGCTGCTCATAGATCCTGGCTTTTAAGATCTTCATGGCGGTCTGCTTATTTTGATGCTGGGAACGCTCATTCTGGCACTGCGCCACTATCCCCGTAGGCAAATGCGTGATCCTCACCGCGGAATCCGTGGTATTCACGCTCTGGCCCCCGGCGCCCTTGGAGCGGTAAACGTCGATCCTCAATTCGCTGTCCTCCAGCTTAACATCCAGCTCTTCTTCGATCTCGGGAATAACATCGACAGAGGCAAAAGAAGTATGCCTGCGCTTATTGGCATCAAAAGGCGAGATCCTCACCAGCCGGTGCACGCCGCGCTCCCCTTTCAGGTACCCATAGGCATAATCACCCTCGATCAGGGCGGTCACGTTCTTGATCCCGGCCTCTTCCCCGTAAAGGATATCTATGGTCCTGATATCGT
>JAQUQA010000071.1 GCA_028716305.1 Candidatus Omnitrophota bacterium
CCAAAGAGAACCGGCAATTGATAGAAAAACAGATCTGCGAATTATCGCGTGCCAGCCTGCGGATGAATTTTATACTCTCCAAAGAAGTCGAACAAAAAGGGGCGGAGGAAGATTCTTTTATCCGTTCCACGCTGGACATGTTTAACGCCAGGGTAATCAGGAAAGATTAATGTCCACTTATACCGAATCAGTCGAAAGATTAATTGAGAAACTGACCCGTCTGCCGGGTATCGGCAGGCGCAGCGCCGAGCGCATGGTAACTTATATCCTGGACGCGCCAAAAGAGGAAGTAGCCGCGATGGTCGAGGCGATCACCAGGGTTAAGGAGACGGTGCGTTCCTGCAAGGTGTGTAATAATTTAAGCGAACAGGAGCTTTGCCGGATCTGCCAGGACTTGCGCCGCAGAAAAGACCTGGTTTGCATTGTCGAAAGGCCCAACGACGTTACGGCACTGGAAAAAGCAGGCAGTTTTGCCGGCACCTATCATGTTTTGATGGGGTCGATTTCACCGCTGGAAGGCAGGGGGCCAAATGATTTGAAGGTCCAGGGGCTCCTGAATCGCATCAAGCAGGATAACGTCAAAGAGATCGTCATTGCCACCGATGCCGATACCGAAGGGGAGACCACGGCGATTTATCTCACCAAACTGCTGAAGCCTTACGGGGTAAGGATCACGCGTATCGGCGTGGGGATCCCCATGGGGTCAAACCTGGAATACGCCGATTCCGCCACCCTGGCCAGGGCCATGGACGCGCGCCGGGAAATTTAAAATCAAAATGATCAAACAATTATTCATCGCGTTAATTTTTTTATTTATTTTCTGCTTAAGCGCCGGCTATTGCGCCGGAGGACAGCGGATCGAATTAGACGACGGCAGCGTGCTTAACGCCGAGGTTAAATCACTGGAGAACGGCATCTATACCCTGGATACCGGCAGTATGGGGGAGATCAGGCTCGATGCCTCGCGGGTGAAAAAGATCGAAAGCGGTTCTCCCGGGCCAAATTCTTTTGCCTCTAAAGTGCACAAATACCAGCAGAAGATGACGCAGAACCCCGCGGCCTTAAAGCTGATGAATAAGCTGGCAGAGGACCAGCGTTTTCAGCAGATCGCCCAGGACCCCCAGATCCTCGAAGCCATAAAATCAGGGGACATGCAGGCATTGACCTCTAACCCGAAATTTATCGGCCTGATGAACGACCCGGAGATCAGGGCGATAGAAGAAGAGTTGAAGCCTTAGCCGTGAAGAGCCCAAAGCTTATTTGACCTTAAACGCCCAGTTTGAACTGGGCGTTTTAATTTTCGGCTGTATATTATACGGAAAAATTCGTAAAAACTTCTGGAATAAATCCCCCTCTCTTGCGTCTAATCTATGGAAAACAAAATGAATGAAGATAGCCTTTATATAGAGCGGTTTCTCAGCGGAGAAAACAGCGCTTTTGAGGCCCTGGTAAGGAAATACCAAAACAGGGTCCTGAATATCGTTTATTCGCTGATCGGCAAGGACAGGGAGAGCGAGGATATTGTGCAGGATGTATTTTTAAAAGTCTACCATGGTTTGGAGTCTTTTAACGGGCGCAGCCGGTTTTCCACTTGGCTATACCGTATTACGGTAAATACCACCTATGATTTCCTGCGCCGCAGGCGGCGTTTTATCAGCGATGAGCTGACAATAGAAAAAACCGCTTCCGGTTATGGCGGACCGCAGGAGGAATTGCTGGAAAAAGAAAAGCAGGAATTGCTAAAAAAGGCCCTGGGAAACGTCCCTTTGAAATACAGGGCGGCACTTGTGCTTAGGGACATCGAAGGGCTGGATTATACCACGATAGCACAGGTATTGCATTGCCGGCTGGGGACCGTAGAATCGAGGATCTACCGGGGCAGGCAGATTTTGAAACAGGAGCTTTTCAGGTGGAGAGGAGAAGCGTTATGAATCAATGCAAAAGAGTAAAGAGGCTTTTATCCCGTTATCTCGACCAGGAGGCTGATGATAAAGAAGTTATTTTTGTCAAGGGGCATTTGGCGGGTTGCCCGTTTTGCAGCGAGGAATATTCCGGTTTACTGCGGATTAAGCGGTTGTTCGCGGCAAAAGAGCGTAAGGTCCTGCCCGCGGATTACCTGGTAAGCCGCCTGCGCGAAAGGATTGCCGCGAGCCGGCAGGAAGAAGAAAGATTTTCCCTGGTATCCGGCATGGCAAGGCTATCCCTTCGGCTTATTCCGGTCCCGGTTACGGTTATTGCCATATCGCTGTTATTTATGGCCCTGACTTTACAACAGCGGGCAAGCGAGTTTTCTATTGAAGAACATATCTTAAGCGGAGATCCCACGACAATTGAGACTGCCGCGAGAGTAATACTGCAAAGGACAAACTGAATAAGGAGGTGGCCAAAATGAACAAGAACATAGTTTATTTGACGGTTTTCGGGATCTTGTGTGTTACCGCAGGGGTAATGGTCGGCGAGAGTATAGCCAGAAGGCCTAATTTACCCTGGCCGGGCGCGCAAAGGCCGGATTTTCGGGAGAGGGCCGAAGGTTTTATGGGGTATGGACGCCGGCACCCCGCGGGTAAAAGAGGCGGTGAAGGGTTAGTAGAGATGCTGAATGTTAAATTGGGCCTTAGCGCGGAACAGAAGGTGAAAGTTACGTTAATATTGGAGGATGCGCGGCAAAAGATCGATGCGGCAGGGCGTGATGTGCGTAATACGCTGGAAAACATCAAGCAGGATGCCGACAAGCAGATTATGGGCGTGCTAAATTCCCAGCAGCAGAAAAAATTCAATAACCTGCAACGGATGTTTAAAAAGGACCGGGAGGGCTCCAGGCATGGACCTTTTCAGGGCGGCCCCCGTCTGCCGGGAGGGGAATTACCACCGCCTCCGCTTCAGGAATAAGACATACGGCCAATTTATTCCTTAGCGGGTTTTTTCTTCAAGCTGTTGAGGCCTTTGACTACCAGGAAAATTACAAACGCCACAATCAGGAAATCGATCACATTATTGATAAACAGCCCGTAATTAAGGGTAACCTCTGGCTTATCAAGAGTGGCCGCCTTGAGCACCAGTTTTAAGTTCTTGAAATCAACCCCGCCGATCAGCATCCCGATAGGGGGCATGATTACGTCAGTGACCATCGAGCTGACTATTTTCCCGAATGACGCGCCGATGATAATACCTACGGCCATATCTATTGCGTTTCCCTTTACCGCGAACTCTTTGAACTCCTTGATTATCGACATATACGCCTCCTTTTAAGGGGATTATACCGCAAAATACAATCTTCGGCTGATATTTTGATGATTTTTTAGCTCAAGCTGCTTTCTAAAAACTTATGGGAAATTTTTCTTTTTTCCTCCAGTATTTCGTTTACCCTGTCCCAGTTGATGGGGTCATCCAAAACTTCGTCGTTGAACCCTGCCGTTGAAATGATGAGCCTGTCTCGGAGCCCAAAAACCTTCAGCAGGGAATCGAAACGGGCCATGCCCCGGCTTTCGTTGCCATAGGCTATAAAGGGTTTATTGAATAATATGGAAAATATGCAGGCGTGAAAAGAATCCGTAACCACGAATTTCGCGTCTAAAATTCCTTTTACCCAGTTTTCTACTTCTAAAGGAACATACCCGTTTTCTGTTTTTGTGCTGGTTCCAAAAGGGATGCAGGCGAATTTATCGGCAATTTTATCGACCAGTTGCATTTTTTCATCGGTTTTGTCTAATAGATATGCCGCCAGATTCCCCGCGTTTTTCTTTACTCCATCCGCTAATTTCATATAATCCGCGGTATCCAGAAGGATTGTCGGGTCAGCCAAATGGACGGCATCTATGCCAAAATGCTCTTCACACAATTGGACTCCTGATTCTTCGCGAACAGAGACCGCCTGGAATTTCTTCAGCAGGGCCCCGCAGGACGCGGTTTGTTCAGGAGTAAATTCCCACTCGTTTTTCCCAAAAGAAGCCGCGTAGGCAATCCTTTTTGCCTTATCTTTCGCGTTTAAAAACCCTAAAAAGAAATCCTCGATATTGTTAACATATTTAGGGCGCCAGACCTGGTCACTGCCCACTATATACGCGTCAAAATTATACCTTTTTAATTTTTTTAGCCCTTTTGTAAGATATACGGGGAATGTTTTCGGCTCCATATATTTCATTATAAAAGAACGGGCATGGCAGACCATGATATCTCCTTGTTCCTGATGCCTAGAGGCATAATACGGGAGAAGGTATTTCAGCACGGTCCTTTTGATAATAACCAAAGGTAATTTTAGTGAAGGTATTTTTTTGCCGCGTATGTCGATCAGCCAGGGGTTATGCCCCATTCGTTTCAATGCCGTCTGAAGGGCGTAGGCCTGCAAAATGGATCCGTAATTTGTAGTTAAGGGTAATGTCAGGATTCCTATTTTCATATCATCCTTTTATCTATCGCGCTCTGCGTATTTTTCATCTTTGGTTTATTATACTTTGCCGTCAAATGCCAGTCAATAGAGGATGAGAACAGTTCTCAAGGGGACGGTTCTAGCTTGACTTCAGAACCGTCCCCGAACGACCCCAGAACCGTCCCTGTTGACTGGCAAAAAGGCCTCCCGCCAGGGGAAAAACAGGTTGACGCAAGGTCTATTTTGTGTAAAATAATACTACTATTCCCCCTTAGCTCAGTCGGTACCTGCCTGCCGGCAGGCAGGGAGCGAGTGATAATCGCGAACCTGTTATGTCCGGAACAATGCCGACAAAAAATTCCGTCTGATAGACTTGGAAACCCAGAGATGGGAAACAAGGCGCAAGCTTGAAAAAGCAGCGTGAGAGACTAAGCGACGGAAGACCTTTTAAAGGTTAAGCGATAGTCCGATCTCCTGATATAATCAGCCTTGAAACAGGAGAGATTGGCTGAAAGGCCAATCCGCCGTGCAAACGGCAGTAACAACAATGAGAGCGAGTGGCTGTTAACCACCAGGTCCGAGGTTCGAGTCCTCGAGGGGGAGTTAAAATAAAAAAGGGCGCCATTTGGTGCCCTTTTTATTTTATTGTTTTTCAGGCGAGAACCTTTGGCGGGGAGCGTCAAGGGGAAAACCTATGGTTTTCCCCTTGAGGAGTCCCGCGAAGCGGGACGACCCTCGAGGGGGAGACCGTTCCACTTGAGAACTGTTCTCATGCGCCTTAAAGCTCGAAAAATGGGTAGAAATATGTTGTTTTAGCCAAATTCAGGGCGTAAAATGATATTCAAAAGGCATATTTGAAGCTTACAGGAGAGAAGGGGTGTTCCCTTTCGGGATGTCCCCAAGATTTAACAATAAAACCTATTAGAATATGTTAGCGAAATTATTTGATGTGAAGGAGACAAAGGAAAAAGGGAAAGGTCTTTTCGCCAAAGAGTTCATACCTAAGGGAACTATAGTCTGCTTTGCATGCAAGAAATGCAAAGTACTTACCGCTGCCGAGCTGGGTTATGACAAGATGTCAAAGTCAGAAAAAATGAAGTTATTGGATTGGGCCTACCGTAGAAAAGACGGTGCTTTTGTGGCGCCCTGCGATGAGACAAGGTACATTAACCATTCTTGCAACGCGAATGTCCTCGGCACGGATTTCGGTTTTGATATTGTGGTTAGGGACATTCAAAAAGGCGAAGAGGCAACATATGATTACAGGGATTTCTATGATGACGTAGAAATGCCCTGTGGGTGCAAAGAAGCGAATTGCTGCAAGGTGGTTACTTTTGTGCATCCTGTACCCAAGGAGCTAAAAGAATTCTGGGACCAAAAGGTCAATTCGGCTTTGAAATTAGCCAATAAAGTCAAGCAGCCTCTTAAGCAAGAACTTGAGGATAATGGTATAGCCTTACCCCTCATTGAATATTTGTCTCGCCAGGGACGGTTTTGAAGGTGCAGCTAGACCGTCCCCTTTAAGAATTGTCTCACATTTATAAGAGAGATTTCTAATTTTAGGGATAGCGTTATAAAAGGCAAGGATGAAAAGGCGCATAAAAGAACAAAGCATCATTTTTTATAGTGTGGCTAAATGGGTGTTCCTATCGGTTATTGTGGGTTGTATGGTCGGGGCATCTACCGCGATATTCCTCAAGGCCTTAAGCTGGTCATCTAATACCGCCGGTTTGCATAAGCATTATTTCTTTCTCCTGCCTATTGCCTTATTCCTTAGCGCGCTTATTATCAAGTTTTTCGCCCCCGATGCGGAAGGCCACGGTACGGAGAAGGTCATCGAAGCTATTCACAAAAATAACGGGATTATTAAAGCCGCCGTTGTGCCGGTAAAGCTCGTTTCGACCATTATCACGATCTCTTTAGGCGGTTCTGCCGGTAAAGAAGGACCTTGCGCCCAGATCGGCGCCGGGATCGCTTCAACATTCGCACGGGTTTTTCGTTTTGACGCTCATGACCGCAAGAAACTGGTTATCTGCGGCATCAGCGCGGGCTTTGCCTCTGTATTCGGAACGC
>JAQUQA010000072.1 GCA_028716305.1 Candidatus Omnitrophota bacterium
AAAGCCTTTTTTCTAAATCTGCCCCGGTTTCCATTGTTATTTTATCTTTCCTTTAAGGAACTTTCATACTGATGCGCAGCGCGTAGTTCTTGCTTAGTTTATCAAGGCCGCGCACGCGGTAATCACCCGCGCCGGCAGGTACCAGGAGGGAACTTCCCTTATTCAAACTAACGGACCATTTACCTCTTAAGGGAGTAATCTCGATTACCCCTTCGATCCCCATCAATACTTCAAAAGTGTTACGCTCGCGTATCTCAACGGAATTCCCGTTTAATCCGGCGCTCAAACGTTCGACCTTCAGAGAATTATAAGTCGTCACCGAATCGATCCCCTTATGCGGCAGCGGCCGCCAAGCCCCCCGGCATTGCTTTTCCAGAGCGCTGCCCTGCTGGCTGGTATAATTGATCGCGGCCAGCCCTTTTTCGATATGGATCGGCCTTTGACGGCGAAAATCATATACCCGGTAAGTTAAATCGCTGGACTCCGTGATCTCTACCGCGATCGACCCTCCTGTCCAGCAATGGATAATCCCCGAGGGAATGCGGTAGATGTCTCCCGGCTTGACATAAATTTTATGTAAAAGATCCAGGACGTTTTCCTCTTTTATGATCGCCTCTTCAAAGGCCTCGCGGGTCACCCCGTCTTTTAAGCCCAGATATAACGCGCTTTCCGCGCCTTTGTGCAGGTCCAGGACTATAAACACTTCCTCTTTCCCGGGATCCTGCTCGCCCAGGGCCGCGGCCATCTTGTGCGACGGGTGCAGATGCGTGGACATGTGCTTATGCACATCTACAAACTTGACCAGGATCGGAAACTCCTGCCCAAAACGCTCTACCACTGCATTGCCCAGGATGGAATCGGCTAATTGCCTGTCCTTTAACAGATCCATAAAAAGAACCACCCTGCCGTCAGGCATGCGTATCCGCGACGGATATTTACGATGCCCGGAAACCTCCCAGGATTCGGCGGCAATCCGGCTATTCTCATCATAAGGCAGGTCCTTCATATCATAAAGATGGTACCCGCCCCAGATGTAATCCGCAAAATTTCCCTCAACGAATTTAATCGGGAACCTAGTCAGAAAATCCAGATCATCCCGGTTTAAGCCTAAGATGCGCCGCGGGGATTTAAAATTAACAGGTTTGACGTTATCGGTAATCATGCTCTCTCTTCCCCTTTAAGCGCCATCTGCTTCTCAAGCAAAAAACGAACCCCTTCATAAAACGACCTCGGGGTATCTACGTTCACCATATGGGTATTTAGCGGTTTAGCCGCGATGCCGGCCTGCTCAATGCCCACGACAGGATAAGAAAAAACGCGTCCGGTAACCGCGCTCTGCGCCGCGCTGATCTTTTCTGCCATTTCTTTTTTATTCAGCCCCTCGGGGCCATTCACCTGGTAAATCCCTTTTGCCCCGTAGTCAAGCAACTTCAGCAGTGTTGCCGCGGCATCTTCGATCAAAAGCGGATGCTTGACCTGCAGATTATCCGCTTCCAGCGGCTCCGGCCTGCCAAGGCCTGCGATCAGCTTGCTTACCGAGGTTTTTTTATCATGCGGACCGTTATAGCCGTAAAGCGCGCCTAGGCGTAAAACTAGACAATCTGAAAAACTGCTTAACGATACCTGCTCGCCTTCCAGCTTGGTCCGTCCATAATGGTTGATTGGTTCGGCCTTTGAAAAAGAACCATAAGGCCCGCGGTTACCGTCAAAGACATATTCGGAAGAAATATATACGAACTTACAGGCCCCGGCATGCCTGGCAATCCGGCTCACCGCTTCGCTGTTCAGCAGGCGCGCCCTTTCTTTTTCCTTTTCAGCCAAATCGGCATCGGCCTCTCCGGAGACATAGACCACAATATCAAAACCCTTTTGTCGCGCGAAATACTCCTTAACTTCATCTTCGCTTGTCACGTCCAGCCTGTCGAAACCCAAAGAGGCCGCTTTACTAAAACCCGTGCCCCTGACCTGCGCGTATTCCCGGCTAAAGAGCCGCCAGACCTCAGTTCCGAAAAAAGAGGTCGCCCCGATGATCAGAACGGAGTTATCGCGCTTGCCCTGACAGCCGTCTTTCTGGACCAAGATAAACTGCAGAAAACCCGACAACTCCGGACTTTCTTCGAGCCTGCGAAACCCTTGCATATCCGTAACGCCCAGAACAGGCATGGCCTTTTCCTTTATGATCTGGCGAAGCGCGCATACAATACTGTTATCTTTCATTGCTTCATCCAGTTCCGTGATCACCAAGCTGATCTTACCTTCTGCCTGAAGGATATTCTGAACGAGGTCCTGAAATTTACGCCCTGCCTGGGCCTGACCTGTTGCCATCAATGATTTGACGCTGAGTTTAACTGCCTGCGGAGGGAACCCCTGATCGGTGAAGCGGGACAATGTTTCGTCAACCAGCCTTTCGGCCTGTCCTGCGGAATCTGAAATGAATACGGCGTTGCCGAACAATTTTATAAAATTCAACGCGGATTCTATATGATTAGCGGAAATCGCTGCCTTAGTCATGGAATATTATTTAACAAATACTATATAAAAGTAAAATAATAATTTTTAAGTATAGCACAATTATCGGCCCTTTGTCAAATTCTTCTAAAAGCACTGCGATTCTTCAACTTAGCGCCCGCGAAAAAACGAAAAAGAAAAAAACAGGCCCCCTCTGGAACTTTATGAGAGAGAGCCCATCTTCTTTTAGCGGCCTTCGTTCTTACGCTTCGTGAAACATTCCCTGCAGTATATCGGGCGATCTTCCCTGGGTTTAAAGGGAACTTCGCATTCTTTCTTACATTCAGCGCAAATTGCCTTGTGCATTTCTCTGGGGCCGCCGAATCCACCACCACCTGATTGGTACGCCATTCCTACTCCTCCTTTTTTGCCATAATTCTGGCTTATTTTGTAATTATAGTGCTTTTTTTAAAAACTGCAAGCAATTCTTTAGATATGTTTATGCCTGCGCCATGGCAAACCTTCCGCTCCAATCCGGTCTTGTGCGCGACAACAAGTTCAGCCGCCGTTTTAAATAAGAAAAGCCTTCACTCGCCTTTGTATTTATAACTATGGCTCGTGAAGGCTTCTCCATTGGTCATTTTCTAACCAATAAATGCGATTCCGTCCCCTTTTTAGAATCCCGGGTGATTACACCTCAAAAGACCTTGGGATCTCATTTATCCAAAGTCTTAAGGTATTTATAATAATCGCTGTCGGTAGTCAGGATCACCGTTGATTTTCCGTCGATAGTGCCTTTATATGTTTCCAATGTCTTAAGAAAAGAGTAAAATTCGGGATTCTGTTCATAGGCACCGGCATAGATGTTTATCGCTTCGGCGTCGGCTTTTCCGACAATCGCCTGTGCCTGCCGGTAGGCCTCTGAAGTAATCAATTTCAGCTCTTTGCCGACCTGCCCTTCTATCTCGGCTGATTTTCCAAATCCCTCTGAACGGTATTTTTCGGCAGCGCGTTTTCTTTCGGCAATCATCCTGTCATAGACCTTATTGCGCACTTCTTCAACATAATTTATGCGCTTGACGCGCACATCCATAATCTCAATGCCGTATTGAGGAGCGAGCACTTTGGCCTTTTCCAGTATGGAACGCGTCAACTGCTGCCTTCCGATATCTATACGCTCAAGGGCCTCTTCGCTGACTATGGCATCCTCCCCCAGATCCTTGGTCTCGAGTATACGGTTTGAATCTCTCACCGCTTCAACCAAAAGATTACTGGTAATAGCATCCCTGGTAGCCGAATTAATGATATCGTTTAGCCGGCTGCTTGCGCTCAACTCATTCCCCACAGACTGCAGGAACTTCAGAGCGTCGACTATTTTCCAGCGCGCCGTAGTATCCACCCAAATATACTTCTTATCCTTGGTGGGTATCTGGTTAGGGTCGCCGTCCCACTCCAAAAGCCTCTTCTCGAAATAATGCGCCTGTTGTATAAAAGGGGCCTTAAAATGCAGCCCGGAGGAAACTATCGGTTTCCCGATCGGCTTGCCAAACTGGGTAATCACTACCTGTTTTGTCTCATCCACAATAAAGAACATGCCGCTGGCAAAACCAAACATGATTATCACAAGTAAAGAAACACCCAACCCTAAAAATCTGCCTAATCCCATCTTTTTCATTATTTAGCCCCTCCTTTCATGCCTAAATCCAATAGGGGCAATATCGAAGACTGCTTTGGATCGATAATATATTTCTCCCTGGCTTTAGGCAGGACCTCTGCGAGGGTCTCCAGATACAGCCTCTTACGGGTGATCTCCGGGGACTTCTTATATTCCCCCAAAGTTGCTAAAAACCTTTCGGCTTCACCCCTGGCCCTGTTTACCTTATCTAGAGAATAACCTTCCGCCTCACGGATGGTCTTTTCAGCTTCGCCTTTTGCCCTTGGGATGGCTTTATTATATGCCTCCCATGCCTGATTGATCATTTTTTCTTTTTCCTGCTTTGCCTCATTCACCTCATTAAACGCGGGCTTTACCTTATCGGGCGGATTTACATCCAAAAGTTTTACCGTAATAACCCGCACCCCGGTCTGGTAATCATCTAATATTTTTTGCATCTCAATTTGAGCCAGGTGATCGATCTCTTCTCTTTTAATAGTCAACACCTCATCCACAGTGTAATCTCCCACAAGTCGGCGCATAACTATCTCGGCAACATCCCTGATAACGTCACGCGGGCTGCGCACGACGAATAATAACTTTATCGGATCATCGATCTTATACTGGACGATCCAGCGGACATCGAGTATGTTTAAATCTCCGGTAAGCATTAAAGACTGCTCTAAATCCGACCTCAGAGAGCGCCTGCCTCTGGAATCATCAAGCAAACTTCCGGTTCCAAACTCCTCTTTGAAGATCTTCTCCACTTTGATCGGGGTTACCTTATCGATACCAAAGGGGAGCTTGACATGCAGTCCAGGGGAGCTTAAAGTCGTGTACTTGCCGAACCTCTGCATTACCCCTACCTCATCCGGGCCTATTGAATATATCACCCCTTTTAACCCTATGATTAAAACCAAACCGAGCATTATCCAGGGAGCATATCTAATGTAATCTTGGAATCTTTTTTTACCCGCGTTAATTATGTCGTCCGGAGTAGGCGCGTGCTGCCAATCCATAAAGAGCTCCTTTCTTTTAATATAGAAACCGCTAAAAATGAAACCGCCATCTACAGATATCGTAGATGGCGGCCCGACCATCCAAACCTTCAGGAAGTTTTTCCTGAACCCGTTTTCTAATAAACCGAAATCTTAACTACCAATTTCACTTTACTCTGATTAAGCTTATTGTCAAGGATAATCGGGGCAATTTTTCTTACCCTCCACCTGACACTTCAAAATATCTCCCGATACCCTATTTGTTGAAGCGCCGGTCAACTGCCTGCCAATTGATATTTTTGAAAAAGGCCTCGATGTATTTGGCCCTGTCCAGCTGATAGTCCGGCATATAGGCATGCTCAAAGACATCCATCACCAGTAACGGCCTGGCACCGGCAAGGTGCCCCACATCGTGTTCATTGATCCAGGCATTTATCAGCTTTCCGCTTCTCGGCTCCTGGTAAAGCACTACCCAGCCTATGCCGCGCATCGATCCGGTTGAGATAAAATCCTGCTTCCATCTTTCAAGGCTGCCGAATTCTTCGATAAGTTTTTTGTAAAAAGCACTTTTGCCGTCGATCGGGCCATTAGCTCCGAGGTTCTCAAAATAATATTCATGCAGCAAAACCCCGTCAAACTCCCAGCCCAGCCTGCGTTTTAATTCCGCGTATTCAGAGGTCTTATCTTTACCGGCGCAGGACAAGGCCGCGAGCCGCTCAAGAACGACATTTGTATTTTTTACATACCCCTGGTAAAGCAGGAAATGGTTATTCAGCATTAAATCGCTGAATCCGGGCATGCCCAGAAGATGAGAAAAATCTTTGGCCTGCAGGGAAACGGCGATTGGCGCAGGTATGGGTTTTACGGGTTTTTCTTTCGCCCTGGCGATTCCTATTACTGCGACCAAAACTAATATCGCAATGACGGATATCACGGAGATCAAACGTATCATTGGCAGCCCCCCTTTGGCATAAAAGCCTACTTTAATTCCTTGGTCAGATCGATAACCTGCTGCTGTTTATCGTCCATGGCTATGGTTTTTTGAGGAGACCCCGGAGCGAGGTCGAACTGCTTTAAATCTATCTTCTTTAGGGCGGTATTATCATAAGTCCGGTAATAAAGCACGAGATTGGTTAGGTCCTTGATCACCGCCCATTGCGCGTAACCCTCAAGCGTAACAAAAGGCGCGGGATTTTCCTTAATCACTCCTTTGGGGATG
>JAQUQA010000073.1 GCA_028716305.1 Candidatus Omnitrophota bacterium
TGGGAAAATTCGCCGTTGGCAATTGCTCCGGCGTTTTCCTGGTACCACTGGGCTCCACCCGGCTCTGCGCCGTAGGGATCATAACCATCCTCTGCCAAAACATACCCCAGATTGCTCATCTGCAGGAAAAAAGCAAAAACGAGAAAAAGACTGAGCATCTTCGTGCAAAATCCAAAACGATGATTTTCACTTTTCATTACTTCTCCCTGACCCTTGATTAATTCTTTCATATTCCCTCCACTTACAAAATTATAGCTATCTTTCTAAATCTTTTTTTAAACGGTTTTTAAAGTTACTAAAATAAAAGCCGGATTGTCAAATACTGCGCGATGTTCTTGCTCACGTATTCGGCAACCCGGCTGTCTTAATCGTTCTTAAGACCCGCGGCTTTGTGTCCTCCGATCACTCGGAGTTTACCTCACTATGAATAAAGCGATCCATCAAAATCAACTAATGGATTTTCGCTCCGTGGCATTAGGAAAATTTATGTCTAAAGTATGACATATTATGCATTGATGTCAAGCTTACATATATATGCAAAAGATAGCGTTTTCAGGAAATAAACACTCAACGCCTTCTCAGCGAGAACGTTTCTCAAAAACAGGGAAACGACACTATCATCTTTTGAGAAACGTTCTAAAACTACCGAGAAACGTTCTCAAAACAATTTATAAACCAAATTGGACATTTATTTAAAAGAATGGACATTAATTTTTTAATTTAAATGTTTTATTTAATGTCCAAACTCGGGTTATAGTTAGTAGCGGAGAATAGTAGCGGAGAGTAGCGGAGAACGTTTCTCAAGGTTACGGAGATCGCTTTCTACAGAGAAACGTTCTCCTAAATATTTGTTAGATTTTAGGTATTATAAACGTCTAATATAATAGAGGGGCAAGAAGGAGAAACGTTTTCCTAGATTACTTGCTGGATTTCAAGCAGGGCGTAACGCAGACTCAGGGACACGATTTATTCGCTATTACTAATCACTAAAAGCAGGGCCGAATTATTGAGCGCGATTTTGCACACCAATATAAATTATTTCTCTCTACGAAAAATAGACCTCAAGAAGGCTGTTGTGGTGTTTTTTTATCTATACAACGACCGTTCGAAATGATAGGATATTAAGAATAATTCATTCGGTTAACCTTTAAAAAGGAGGGTGGATGAAAAGGGTTATGGCATGTTTTGTTGTCGTTGCTTTACTTCTGCTGGCCTTTATTATGGTTACTGCCAATGCCCAGGATCAACAGCAGATTAAAAATGAGATCCGTAAACACCAAGAGGCGATAATAAATCTGGAGCATCAGCTCCGCAGCCTCAATAAAAATTCCGCAGTGGATTACGAGAATTATTCCGCAGGAGAATCTGTACAAAATTCCGGGGATTTCTTACTTGAGGCAACACCTGCAAAGCTCGATAAAGATAATAACCCTCCGGGACCTAAAGGCGGGCCGGGTACTAACTGGGAGAATCCTGCAGGACCTAAAGGCGGAGCAGGGGCAAGCCCAGATCGCCGACATCCCGGAAGAAAGCTCGATAAAGATAATAACCCTCCGGGACCTAAAGGCGGGCCGGGTACTAACTGGGAGAATCCTGCAGGACCTAAAGGCGGAGCAGGGGCAAGCCCAAACTAAGATTAAACACGAAGTAATCCGTAATTATAAACCCCGCAGAGTTCTTGCTCTGCGGGGTTTACTTTATAATTCCAATCGGCAAATATTATTTAAAACGGGGTTTGTTTTTTATCAGGAGAAGCACTGCGGATAGGCATCTTTCAGTTTTTCGATTTCCTCAAGCAACCTGGCGAGCTCTTCCTGCAGGTCCTGGATCTTTTCCGCTTTTTGCCTGGCCTTTTCTTCGAGATCCTCGGCTTCCGCGATCAAATCCGGGATCACAGAATTCCTCAAGCGGTTTGCCTCATCAATCAACCCTTCTGCCTCCAGCCTGGCAGCCTGTTCCTCAACTTCTGCCGCGCGTTCCCGTAATGCCGCGGCACGGGCCTGCAGATCCTCATACTCTTCGGTATAAACGCCGATGCGCTTACGAATCACCTCTACCTGGGCCTCTAAGGCATCGAGCAGAACCTGGACCTCCGGGCATTTCAATTTCTTGTTTTCCCAGCTGCTCCCGGAATAGCTGCCCTTGGTTGCTCCTTTTTCATACTGCTGGCCCTCTCCCCAGACATCTAAATTCTGGCGGTATTTTTCCTGAAAAATCCGGTTCATAAAAACCCGCATCGTAAGTAATGCCCCGATAACCACGGCCAAAAGGACCGCGTAAGTAACCATATTTTGCGCTTTATTATTAATTTTTTTCATAGGCCACCGTAATAATGGTATAGTTGGAAACATCGCTGTTTTTTTCTACCGGGATTACTTTTAAAACCGAAATATGACAGGTTTCTCCAGCAGAATTTATGAATCCCAGCTCTTTTACTTCTACCCCCTGATGGTCCATCAACTCGTTAATTTTCTTATCGCAAGCAGGACAACTGCCCCTACGATCCTTATTCTGCGCTTCTTCCGGGTATTTAATCCGCTGCACCGGCTTATCCTGCTCAAGTTTCCAGCCGAAAGCACCCATGTTCCCTTTGTAATAATCGGCAATCACCGCCGGCTGGGCATTAGATAAATAGACCAGCCTCTGAAAAGACGGCTCTTCGGAAGCGCTAATCATTTCGGCATCGGGATACCTAGGGGCAATTTCTTTTCTCAGGCTTGCCTCGGAACGCTGGATGGAAAACATATTCGGGGTTGGCGGGATTACCGCAGGAGAAATTTTGTTTTTGCCGAGGATGTATTTTGTCTTGGTGCCTTCGGCAATAAAACGGATCACGATCATTTCATTGTCCCTGCGGAAAATTAATGTACTGCCGGTAAGGCTATCGATATTTCCCCCGACATCCAGGTCGGAGATCTTTCCCATTTCCAAAGCCGGATTTCTTTCCTCCCACCCTTCGGCAATTAACCTGCGGCGGTAAAAATCAACGATCTCCCTGCGGCCCAAGCGGCTTTCATAAAAAGAAACGTCAAATTCGGTATGCGCGGATTTACGGCTCTTTTCCTTTAGCTGTTCCGTTTGGGGAGGAACCGGCAGGACCTTAATATCCCACCAGGCCGCCTCGGCATTCCCGCTTAAAAAAAACATCGCGCAGAAAAACATAAAAAGATTTTTCGCAGACAAGATCACTTTTACCTCCGCGGTTCTTTACTAGCTTACTCCGAAGTATCGGTCTCTATAATCGACGGATTGTGCCTTAATACCGGCCCTTCCATCTCCCCCTGGCTCAAAGGCCGGTGGATCTGCCCCTGGCCGTTAAAATTTACCACACTGAAACTGGTGATATCCGGATAACGCGCCGTCCAGATACCCTCTTCCTCTCTGCCTTCATGCTGCTGCTTAGTATCCACCCTGACCAGGCGGTTATGGATGATCTCCTCCATCCAGCAGATAATCTGGTCATCGGCATCACCATCAGTGGTGCTGATAAAGGTCTGCTCGCTGGGCAAAAGTTTTTCCCAGGCCTCCGGCAGATCGGTAAATAAGGGGCTTAAGGTCGTCAGGGCATTATTATTGGCATTGATCCCATTGATAAGAAATGGTATAGCAAAAATACAGAAAATAATGTTCACAAAACAGGCCAGCATCAAGAAAAAAGCCGCCCAGTCGTAATTAATCAGGGCCTGGATCAGGTATTGGTGCGCCTGTTCGCATTTAGAAATAATCTCCATCAGGTCCGCCATTTCCTGCGAATAGGTATTGCGCGTAACCTTTAGCTCAAAGGTATCCACCGGGTCAATATTAACGGTGACCTCCACCATGTGCTGCCGGTTTTGGGTCTGCCCCTGGTCCGTCCAATTAAAGGTCTGTTGCGGCTGGCAATCCAGATTCTCCAGAAAATCGTTAAAACTGCCGCGGTCACGCATCTTTTCTCCGATACCACTGTTCATAAAGGCAAACTTATGCCCCATCTTGATCGCCTTGCAATGCGCCTCGGCTGCGGTGTCGCGGATCTCGATATAGAACGCTAACTGCTCGTTCTGAAAATCGGTGATCTCCGGCATGATCTCTTCGTTAATTATAGCCATCAGGAAACTGTTGTTCTGTATGGCGGTTTCGATCTCCTGCATCGCATCCAGCGTCAGAAAATAAGCTCGGCAGGGATCAACACAGGCCAGGGCCAGGGCTTCTTTGGCATGATTCAAGGCGTGATAGGCGCTGATATAGGCCGTAGTCAAATGCTCGATCGCCATGACAAAAAGCAGGGAGATGGTATGAAAAAATTCCCGGTAGGCCTCTTCCATGTCGCGGTTCGACTTGCCCAGGGCATTGAAAAGATTGGCCATTACCGAACCGGCGGCCAGGGCCCCGGCATCCGCGCCATTGGCAGATTCGGTCTTGATAAAAGCAACCTTGTTCAGGTTTACCGAAACCATGGCCATGATGATCAGGATCACCAGGATTACAACAAAAAAAGAGGCAAGCTGCCCCTTTTTATAATTACACCTGTTCTGATAAAAATACCTGAACATCTTCTACCACGCGCCTTTCTTATCCCGCCATTACCCTCCTGAAGGGAACAACAGGACTTTTTGCTCTTTCAGCTCCTCGGCCCTCTCCATCGGCCATACGAGCTTGTAATTCTGAGTAGAAGTTCCTGCTTCAACCCTGCTGTTATTATAGCGCATCTGGCGTTGGACGATCTGCTTGTTCGCCCAAATCCAAATATTAAATATACCACCAAAAAGGAGGATAAGCACGATAAAAATCGCCATCGACTCTAAACTGCTTTGTCCTCTGTTCTTTCTCATCTTAAGGCCCCTTGTTAGTGGTTCGTGCTCCAGTTCATCCGCCTGTCCACAATCCTCTCGTCGGACGGCACATCGCTGTAATACCGGTATTGCCCCTCGGGATCGCGGTAGGAATGCTGCACAATATCGACCTCCGGGATCTGCGTCTCGAGTATCTCCTTGCGGCGGGAATACCGGTCATTGGTAATATTCGAGCTGGTCTCATTCTTGTTGTAATCTTCGGTGTACTCCAGCTGCGAACGCGAATTAATATAAAATTCATTGGGCAGTTCCCCGTGTTCCCTCTCGTCGTCATTAATTCTCGCCACCAAGGCATCCTTGGGAAAGACGCTGTCTCCAGGGCTCTCGCCACCCCGTTCTTCATATGCGCCTTCAGTAGGAACCGCCCAAAATACGCTGGCATCGGCATTCATCGTCTGGGTCACTCCTTTGGCATAACCACCTTCTAAATCAACGTGTCTGCGGTCTTCCACCTGAAACATCTGTACTGAAGCCCCGGGGCTTTCAGATTCCGCCCCCTGATAGGTATTGGCCTTTTGCAGCGCGCGGCGAAAACTCTCCATCTTCACATATTGCTGATCGTTGAGCCGCTGGACATAAGCGATCAGGGCCCCCAGCACCACCACGATAATCGCGGCAAACAATGCCATCTCTAATATCGCCTGTCCTCTTTTAAGCTTCAGCCGTTGCATCTTAATCTCTCCTCGGCGGATCAATATAACCATCCTCGGCCTTGATAAATTTCGGCACATACACCGGGGCCTTATCCGGGTCCTCATACTTGAATTCATTCAGAGGATCAAACGACCAACCATACTCTCCGCCACTAATCCTGCCTCCGGGCGATTGCTTGGTTTCCCAGCCTTCCATGGTCAGGCTGCGCGAACCGTCTTCCCCGCCCTGCTGCCTGACGGTGTTTTCAGAATAAGTCGTGGTCATCCCGCTAAGTTGATAAACCCCGCCCGGCTCAACTAGCTGCCGACTGCCTGAAGCATTCATCGGGACAAACCCGCCTTCCTGTTCTGTGCCGATAAAATGATCGGTTAAGGCCGCCATCTTCCCCTGCAGCCCTCTTTTATAATAAACACTAGCCAGGGCGATGGCTCCGACGACCACCGTAAATAAGGTAGCGTATTCGATCAGGGCCATGCCATTTTTCCGGGAAGATATTTTTTTTAGTAACATATCAGCACCTACATCCTGTTAGGTTCTCTATCCTTGGAGAGAACATCTTCCTGCCGGTCAATGGTCTTCTCGGAGTAGCTTTCGGCAGTAACGTTTTTCTCCTGGGAAACCGCTTCTTCCATAATTTCAGTATAAACGCGGGTCTGCCCTTTTGTCGCTCCGTAAGAATAAATAAAATCCTGTTCGGGCTGCTGGTCCGCCTTGGTATCATAGTCGGCCTCCGGGACGCTCACCGGGACTTTAAGAAAACCGACGTCCGGCACTACCCGGGAACGGTTATGGGGATACGCCGGGTCATGGCTGAT
>JAQUQA010000074.1 GCA_028716305.1 Candidatus Omnitrophota bacterium
GAGGGCGGATGGCGGAATTGGCATACGCGATAGCCTTAGGAGCTATTGGGGTAACCCTTGGAGGTTCAAATCCTCTTCCGCCCATTGGTTCAGTATCACGTAAGTTCAGAACCAAGAACCAAGGACCAAGTGAGGGCACAAGTCACAAGTCACAGGTCACAAGGTAGCGTAAAGTTCAAAGCGCAAAGCGCAAAGTTACAGCGTAAAGCTGAAAACGTAAGTCCAAAAGAAAACTTAAAGTCAATAGACGGTTCTTTAAAATAAATCAAGCGAACGACAGGTTTTTCACAACTGTCCGCCTTTGGTTCCGAACGGCGTTCAGCGTTCTGTGTTCGGCGTAAGTTAAAGAGCAAACAAGGTTCTTTAAAATAAAACCAAGCGAACGACATGTCCTTGGTAATTATCCCGCCGTCAGGCGGGATATACCAAAGCTATAGACTTGAAACATTACCAAGGACATCAAAGGGGTGTGGGGGAAGAATTCCTCCACGATTGGGGGAGAACACCCCGCTGTTTTGCTTTGTTTTGCAAAGCAAAACAAAGCAGCGGGGGTTAGGAGGGGGCTTGCCCCCTCCTAAGGAGTGAGCGCCCTACGATATAAACCACCCACTGTGGAAACATCTTAAACTTTTCTTTGTTTACTGTCCCGTATTGATATATCTCTAGCGAACGACGCGGGAGTAGCTCAGCTGGTAGAGCGCAACCTTGCCAAGGTTGATGTCACGGGTTCGAATCCCGCCTCCCGCTTAAAATTTTAAAAGCTAAAAATAATCCTGCTAATACTACGGTAGAAAGGAGAAACAAAATGAAGATTATGGATTTCTTATCTGAAGGTGCTATGACTTCGGATATAAAATCTTCTAAAAAAGAGGAAGTAATCAAAGAGCTGGTTGACTTATTGATAAACGCGAATGAGGTCGATAAGCGCAATCGCAATAAGATCATCGATGCTCTTTTGGCTAGAGAGTCTTTGGGTTCGACGGCAATCGGCCAGGGAGTGGCGATACCGCACGCGAAGTCTGATTGCGTGACTAAGCTGGTAGCAGCCTTCGGATTATCAAAAAAGGGGGTAGATTTTGATTCCCTGGATGGCGAACCGGCGTACATATTCTTCCTCTTATTGGCTCCGCAAGATTCCGCCGGCCCGCATCTTAAGGCCCTGGCCAGGATCTCGCGACTTTTAAAAGACAAATATTTCCGGGACAGCCTGCGAGCCTGTCAGGATAATGCGTCGATCGTAAAAGTAGTGGGTCAGGAAGATGAAAAAAAGATTTAACTTGTGGGGGATAAATTTACGGGGCAGGTTCAAGGGGCTGTTTAAATGGCTCTACCCCGGTATTGGGATCAAGCGCTGGATTGTGATGACTATTTTCGGCGTGGTCCTGATCGTCGTTAGTTCCGCGTACCTGCGTTCGGAAGAATATGCCTCGCTTGAAATACTGGATACGATAATTTTGATTTCCGGTATCCTTGTCCTGACCTTAAGCATCAAAAGAATTATCAGATCGTTTATCGCGGCGTTGGTTCCCTCTTCAAAGGGGACAGAGCTGATCGACATCCTTTATCACAGCAAGCAGCTTGACCGCGGGCCCAAGATTGTCGCCCTGGGGGGCGGGACCGGGCTTTCCATGCTCCTTTCGGGGCTCAAGGAATATTCTTCGAACATCACCGCGATCGTTACCGTGGCCGATGACGGAGGTTCTTCCGGAAGGCTGCGTCAACAGTTTGATATCCTGCCTCCGGGAGATATCCGTAACTGCCTGGTAGCCCTGGCCGACGCGCCGGCATTGATGCGTGATTTGTTTCAGTTTCGTTTTGACAGTAATTCTTCAGAATTGGCCGGGCACAGTTTCGGGAACCTTTTTATTACGGCAATGACCCGTCTGACCGGAGATTTTGAAAAAGCGATCAAGGAGACAAGCAAGGTCCTGGCGCTGAAAGGGCAGGTTATCCCATCGACTTTGAATAATGTCGTGCTGGTAGCGGAACATAAAAACGGTTCGATTACCGAAGGTGAAAACAAAATACCAAAAACGCACCTGCCGATCAACCGGGTAAGATTAAAACCTCTGCAGCCCGTGGCCACTCCGGAGGCAATTAAGGCGATTGAAGAAGCGCAGATCATCGTATTGGGGCCGGGTTCGCTTTATACCAGCATCATTCCCAATTTACTGATTAAGGAGATCACCGAAACGATTGTTGCCTCCGAAGCGATTAAGGTATACGTTTGTAATTTGATGTCCCAGCCGGGAGAAACCGACGGTTTTCGCGCCTCGGACCATATCAAGGCGCTTGTCGCCCATAGCCACCCCAGGGCGATAGATTATGTTATTTTAAACACCGGGGAAGTCCCTAACAGTATGTTGAAACGTTACGCCGGGGAGAATTCCTACCGCGTTACCAATGATACGAAGAATATCGAGAATATGGGTTATCGCGTAATCGAGGCGGATTTTATACTCAGTGATGACGTGATCCGTCATGATTCGGCCAAACTGGCAAAGATGATTCTGGGTTTTATAGAGGAAATATAAAAGATATGGCTCTCATCGAAAAAAAAATAGTCGTAAAGAACAGGCAGGGGCTGCATGCCAGGCCGGCAGCCTTGTTTGTGCAGATCGCCAACAAGTTCGATTCCCGGATTACCGTGAAGAACAGCCAGGACGCGGTAAACGGAAAATCGATCATGGGGATACTTATGCTTGGCGCGGAAAAAGACAGCGAGATTACCATCGAGATCGAAGGGCATGATGCCGAGTTGGCCATGTCCGAATTAGAGAAGATCGTCACCAGCGAGGAGTAACATGCTAAAACTTAAGGGAATAGCTGCGGCTTCGGGCATCAGTATCGGCCCCGCCTATAAAATAGGCAAGGAAGATTATGTTGTCCCGAAGCAGGCGATCCGCGAAGAAGAGATCCCCTTACAGATACAGCTTTTTGAGGAAGCCCTGATCAAGACCAGGCGGGAGATTATCGATCTGCAGAAGCGCATCTCCTCCGATATGGGGCAGGAAGAGGCACAAATCTTTGACGCGCATCTTTTGGTCCTCGAGGATCGCATGCTGATCGAAGAGGTTATTTCCCGCCTCAAGAAAGAACGCCTGGATGTCGCCTTTGTCTTTTCCGAGGTACTCAAAAAATATGTGGAAGTTTTTTCCAAGATTGAAGATGAATACCTTAAGGAGCGCACCGCGGACATTAATGACGTCGGCAGAAGGATATTGCGCAATCTTCTGGGCAAGGAGCGTAAAGGTTTTGAAGAGCTTAAGGAAAGAGTAGTGGTGGTGGCGCATGATCTTTCTCCTTCGGATACCGCGGCGATGCATCAACAGAGCGTGTGCGCCTTTGTTACCGATATAGGAGGAAAGACTTCTCATACCGCGATCATGGCCAAGTCCCTGGAAATACCCGCGGTCGTCGGGGTGGAAGGTTTCAGCGCCAGGGTGAAAAGCGGCGATATCCTGATCGTTGATGGCGTTACCGGGACAGTAATCGTTAATCCCGATGACGAGACCTTGCATGCCTATCAGGAAGAAGAAGCTAAATTAAAGGGCATCGTTGAAAGGTTCTTAAGCACTAAGGACCTTCCGGCCGCTACCCTTGATCAAAAGGTCCTGGAGGTAACGGCGAATATCGAGTTACCCGAGGAGGTCCCTTCGGTAAAGCTGCACGGCGGGCAGGGGATCGGTTTGTACCGGACGGAGTTTTTCTATATGAACCGCAAAGAACCGCCTACCGAAGAGGAGCAATACCAGGCTTATAAATATGTGGCGGAAGAATTAAACCCGTTCCCGGTAGTGATACGCACCCTCGATCTGGGAGGGGACAAATTCCTTTCGCAGTTTGAAATTCCTTCGGAGATCGAACCGTTCCTGGGCTGGCGCGCGATCAGGTTCTGTCTGGCCAGGCAGGATGTTTTTAAGGTACAGTTGAGGGCGATCCTCAGGGCATCGGCGCACGGCAATCTTAGGCTGATGTATCCGATGATCTCCGGAATCGAAGAGTTGAAGCAGGCAAATGCTATTCTGGAAGAGGTGAAAGAGGAGCTGCGCGGAAAAGGAATCGCTTTTAACAATGATATCGAAGTAGGGGCGATGATCGAGGTGCCCTCGGCGGCGATGACGGCGGACCTCCTGGCAGCGGAAGCGGACTTTTTTAGTATCGGTACTAATGATCTGATCCAGTATGCGCTTGCCGTTGACCGGGCAAACGAGAAAGTCGCCTATCTCTATGAACCCACTCATCCGGCTGTCTTACGCATGGTCAGGAATATCATCGATGCCGCCCATACCGCGGGGATAAAAGTTGCGATGTGCGGGGAGATGGCGGGGGAACCGGCACTGGTGCCGATTTTGCTGGGGCTGGGCCTGGATGAATTCAGCATGCCTCCTTTATTAATTCCCGAAACCAAATTTATTATCCGTTCGGTGAGCATGGCCGAGATGCGGGAATTGGCAAAAGAAGTTTTGAAATTGACCACTGGTAAAGAAGTAGAAAATTATTGCCAGGCCAAACTCAAGGAAATTATCGGATGAGCCGCTAAATGAGAACCGCTCTTTCTGTTAAGAATATAAAAAAAATTGACCGCTCGGACATGTTAAGTGTTTTGCTGAATTTTCCGTCACAGTGCCGAACGGCTTTGGCTATCGCTAAGAGCGCCGCGCTGCCGAGCGCACCCCAGGTTTTCAATAAGATCGTTTTTGCCGGCGTCGGTGGATCAGCGATCGGAGCGGACCTGGTAAAGTCTTACCTGTATTTTAAGGCCGGCCTGCCGATCGGGGTGATCCGGGATTATGAATTGCCGGCCTATGTGGATAGCTCTACCCTGGTTTTTGTCTGTAGCTATTCGGGTAATACCGAGGAGACCTTAAGCGCCTACGAGCAGGCAAAAAAGAAGCAGGCAGCGGTCATTGCTGTTTCATCCGGCGGTATATTAAAAGAGCGCTCTTTGAAAGATAAGTTTGGTTATATCGAGATCCCCAAGGGGTTGCCTCCCAGGTATGCCCTGGGCTACCTGACGATCATCCCTTTGTACGTCTTGTCCAGGCTGGGGATAATCGCCCCCTTGGAAACGGAATTAGAACGGGCATTCGCCATTTTGGATGAACTGATAAACAAGAATATCCACCCGAATATTCCGCCAAAGGATAATATCGCAAAATACCATGCCGCTAAGCTGTATAACCGGTTTCCGGTAATCTATTCGGGGTCGCCTAATTTTGAGGCTGTAGTGACGCGTTTCCGCAGCCAGCTTAATGAAAACGCCAAAACGCTTGCCTCTTCGGGGTTTTTCCCGGAGATGGGACATAATGAGATAGTGGGCTGGCATAATCCGCTAAAACTGCTTAAAGGGTTTATCCTGGTTATTTTCCGCGACCACCAGGAGGATCAGCGCCTGACGCGCAGGATTGAGCTGACCAAGGATATACTGAAGAAGGAAACGGGAGTGGAGATTTTAGAGATCCGTCCGCGCGGAGAAGACCTCTTGAGCAGGATTTTTTCTCTGGTCTATATCGGAGACTTTATTTCTTATTACCTGGCGATCACTTACGGTATTGACCCCGCGCCGACACAGCGGATCGATTTTTTAAAAAAACAGGTTTAACAAAAACGCCGATTATGAAAGCTTTAGTCTTAGCCGCGGGATATGCCACGCGCCTTTATCCTTTAACCAAGGATTATCCTAAGCCGCTTTTAAAGGTAGGGTCCCGGCACATCATAGATTATATCATCGAAAAGCTTTCCCGGGTTGAGCGTATCGACGAGATACTCGTTATTACCAACAGCAGGTTTTTTTCTCATTTTAAAAGATGGGGCAAGCGGGTAACCACGGAAAAGAAATTGACCCTGGTAGACGATTTAACCAGAAGTTTAAGCGACCGCCGCGGCGCCATCGGAGATATGTTTTTTGCCATCGAAAGAAAGAAAATTGATGACGATCTGCTGGTGATCGGAGGGGATAATCTTTTTGACGGCGACCTCGGGAAGTTCCTTGCCTTTACCTGCCGGCACAGCAGTTTCCCGGTAGTCGGGGTCTATAAGCTTAAAAACAGAAAAGAGGCCTCTAAGTACGGGGTGGCAAAATTGAATCGTAATTTCCGGGTGATTGATTTTAAGGAGAAACCAGAGAAACCGCAGTCGTCGCTGGTAGCGATGTGCCTGTATTATTTCCCTAAATCGAAGATACGGTTGATCAGGGAGTATATGCTGAAAACCGCCAATAAGCAGGATGCAACAGGCTTTTACATAGATTGGTTGAGAAGAAAGG
>JAQUQA010000075.1:0-1818 GCA_028716305.1 Candidatus Omnitrophota bacterium
TAATCAATATTTTCCGGGAGCATTTTTTCCTCCACCCCTAAAGATCGGTTAAGGCGTGCTTAAACGCAACAATCGTCTTGTCTATTTGTTCCTGCGTATGGGCAAAAGAAACAAAATTTGACTCAAAATCCGAAGGGGCAAAATAAACCCCTGTCTTAAGCAGGCCACGATAAAGTTCGGCAAAATGCCTTCTTTCTTTAAAACGCAGGCTGAACATATTGCCGTAAAAATCTATCTTTAACCCTAAGTCAGCCGGGATCTCCAGTTTTCTCATAGCATAAACCAGCCTGCTGGTTAATGCGATACTCCTTTGGTATCCGGAACTTTCCTTTTTTAAGGCCTCAAGCGTGGCTATTCCGGCATTCATCACTATGGGGTTTCCGGCAAAGGTCGAGGCCTGATAAACTTTTCCCAGTGGAGCCAGATTCTGCATGATCTCTTTACTGCCTCCGTAAGCGCCGATGGGCAGGCCGCCCCCGATAATTTTTCCCAGACAGACCAGATCCGGGGTAATCCCCTGGCTATCGCCAAGAGAGCCGAACCTGAATCTAAATCCGGTGATTACCTCATCAAAAATCAAAAACACGGAATATTTTTTTGTCAATTTCCTGGTCTCTTGCAAAAACTCCTGGTCAAGCGGCAAAACCCCGTAATTCCCCCCTACCGGCTCTACCAGGACCGCGGCGATCTCATGCTTAAATCTGCGCAGGGTAACTTCCAGTAATTGAGCGTCCCCGAACGGCAAAACCAGGGTATCTTTAAGGAAAGCCCTGGGCACGCCTGCGCTGGTCGGAATATTTAAACTAGCCAGGCCTGATCCAGCCCTGGCCAACAGGAAATCCGCGTGGCCGTGATAGGAATTGGTAAATTTTATGATTTTGTCCCTTCTTTTATACCCTCGCGCCAGGCGCAGCGCAGACATTACCGCTTCGGTCCCGGAATTTACAAAACGCAGGTTCTCGACAAAAGGTATGGCGCGGCAGATGGCCTTTGCCAGGTCGACCTCTGATCTATGCGTGGCACCGAAACCTAAGCCTGCAGAGAGGCTCTTCTTTATTTGTCGAATCACCCCCGGATAGGCATGCCCGAGGATCATCGCTCCCCAACCTAAAGAATAATCCAGGTATCGGTGATTGTCATAATCCACAAGGTATGCCCCCTTGCCCTCTTTGAATAAAACAGGTTCTCCTCCCAGAGAGCAAAAACTGCGTACCGGGCTGTTTACCCCGCCGACTAAATAATTCTTAGCCTCAAAAAATAATCTCTGCGTGTTTTTCAATTTTCTTTTAGCCATTTGGCAATATCCTTTGCGTGATAGGTAATGATATAATCCGCGCCGGCCCGCTTTATCGAACTGATTATCTCGCTGACCATTTTGCGCTCACTAAATAGGCCTTCTCTGGCCCCAAGTTTCACCAAGACATACTCTGCGCTGACATTATAAGCCGCCAGCGGAAAAGCAAACTTCTCTTTCGCTTCCCTGATCACGTCCAGATAAGCCAGGGCTGGCTTGACCATCACCGTATCCGCGCCTTCCTTAATATCATCGGCTATCTCCTGCAGTGCTTTGCGGCTGCCCTGATAATCAAGCTGATAGCTGCTGCGGTTAGCGAAGCGCGGGGCCGAGGCGCAGGCGTTACGAAAAGGCCCGTAAAAGCTGGAGGCAAATTTCGCGGAATACCCGAGGATCTTTGTCCTGCTGTATCCATTTTTATCGAGCGCTGCCCGGATAGCGTGCACCTGGCCTTTGGCCATTGCCGAAGGAGCCACCCAATCCGCGCCTGCCCGGGCATGGCTAAGCGCTATTTGAGACAACCT
>JAQUQA010000075.1:1918-6126 GCA_028716305.1 Candidatus Omnitrophota bacterium
TTGCGCTTTGCGCTTTTAAGATCCCGCAATGCCCGTGACTGGTATAGGCGCAGAGACATACATCGGTAATCACTGAGAGATCAGGAAAAGTATCCTTAATCTCTTTGATTGCTCTGACAAAAAAATTATTGGGCCGATCGGCATGGCTGCCAGTGGCATCTTTCTTGTCCGTCACCGCAAAAAACAGGATCCTGCGCAGGCCAAGTTCTCTGATCTGAGAGATCTCCTCCAGGAGAGTATCGGAGGAAAAACGGTAAACCCCCGGGAATAAATCAATGGCCTGCTTTTGGCCCTCTCCGGCAGTGACAAAATACGGATAAATCAAACTATCTATTTTTAAATTTTTCAGCATGGATTAACCTGGCATATTTGATCACTTCGCCGACCACAAAAACTGCCGGCGGACGGACTTGATAATGCTCTGCTTTCTTAATTATATTAGAGAGCCTTCCGGAAGTGATCCTTTCTTTACCGGTAGTGGCTTTTTCGATAAAGGCACAGCGGGTGTGAATGCTCCTGCCGGATGCAACCAGCGCCTCAACTACCTGCTTGATGTTTGCCACGGCCATAAGATAGATCAGGGTATCTGCTTTGGGGGCATCGATCTTTTCTTTATTGCTCTTTCTGCCGGTCAAAACCGCCAGAGAAGTAAACTTGCCTCTGCGGGAAAGCGGGATCCCGAAACTCTCCGGAGCGGCAAAAGCCGAGGTGATCCCGGGGATAATCTCCAGATCAATTCCCTTCTTACGCAGGAATAAAGCCTCTTCGATACCGCGGCTGAAAACAAAAGGATCCCCTCCCTTCAGGCGCACTACGCTTTTGCCGGCTGCCGCTTTCTCATAAAGCAGCTGGTTTATCCGGCGCTGCGCTAAAAGATGCATTCCGTCCTGTTTACCAACGCAGATTATCTCTGCGCTTTTCTTGGCAAAACGCAGCAGTTCCTCCGCCGCCAGAAAATCATAGAGGATCACATCGGCCCGGCGTATTTGCTTCAAGCCTTTTACGCTGATCAGCTCCCAGTCACCCGGGCCTGCGCCGATAAGATAGACCTTATTTCTGCACACCTTGCCTCCTTTGCCAATAAAACCAGTTTCCCCTGCCGTGGATGCACAAGAAAGCGATCCAATGGCAGAACTTGCGAAACCTTGCTTTCTAATCCCAGACGCAACATTGCCGCGTGCGCGACAATCAAGGCATCGATCACTCCGGCCTCAATCAAATCCAGGCGCTCTGCGATGTTGCCGCGGATTTCAATAATTTTTAAATCCGGCCTTAAAATACCGACCTGTTCTTTTCTCCGCCGACTGCTGGTTCCCATCCGCCAGCCAACAGGCAACTCATCCAGTCGCAAGCCCCAGCGGCTGACTAATGCGTCATGCGGGCTAAGCGACGGTGTCTCGAACACCAAGCCCAGCCCTTTGGCCAGAGGATCAGGCAGATCTTTGCTGCTGTGTATCCCCAGGTCAATCTCTCCGGCTAAAAGCGCCTGATCGATATCCCGGGTAAAAAAATCACTGCCTTCCAGACCCCCCAAGGGGGTAAGCTTATCCCGGTCTCCGGGCGTAGGAATTACAATGGCGCTGAAATGCAGCGATGCAAAAATACGCTGTATTTCTTCAACCTGCTTTAAGGCCAGCGGGCTCGGCCGCGTTCCGATCCTTAAACTCCCCTGCATCAAGTTTCTCCTCGAGCGCCTGGCGGACAAGATATTCGGCAAGACTTAATTCCCGTCTCAGGCGCAAATTATTCCGGCGAAACGCTTCCTCAAGGTCTGCCGGGGTTTTTAATACTATTGCCGGTGTATCGGTTGCCTGCGGCTCAATGTCCCGCGGAAAAGCCAGGTCATACAAAAATAGTTTTTTATCCCTTGCCCCCGCTGCCCGAAAATCCCTTTTCCAAAAAACAAAATGCGGACTGCTGGTGGCACTGATCAGGACCTGCGCCTCACTAAGCAAGCAGGGAATTTCTTTTAAACTCACCGCCTGCGTGCCTGATTGCGCTGCCAGGTCTTTAGCCCGGGAATAATTTTTATGCGCAGCAAAGATAAGCTTTATCCCGGAAGTTTCTTTTCTGGAAAAGGCCTCGGCGATCTTACCCGTTCCGGCGATAATGACCCTGATCTGACCGGAAGCGAATTCGCTGCGGATATCCTCCAGAATAATGTCCGCCAGATCATAAGCGCGCACATTTAAACCTGTATCCCCCCTGATTTGTGCCGCGGCCACGAGGGCCTCTTGGGTTATTCTGTCGAGCTCTTCAGGCAATGTATTCCGGCTGCGCCAAAATTCTAATTGTTGTAAAATCTGTGGCTCTCCGCGAAGCTGCGATTCTAAACCGGTTGCCACCCTTAAAAAATGCGAGAAAATTTCCTTTTCTCCCGTCACTAAGTATGCGTCTTTGAACAACGGCGTAAAGGAATTATGGAATAGGCATAGGCGCCGGGTCAGCCGGTCAGCATCTCTATCCGCCAGGTATATTTCCAGCCGATTACAGGTGGAAAAAACAGCCGCACAAGAGCCGGAAAACCTTTCCCAAAAACCCGCGATCTGCTTACGCAGCCGGAAGGCCTCTTCCCGTATATCAAGGCAAGTGTTTTTGTAATCTATGCCGATAAGATAAAAATTCATTCCAATGCTCCTTTAAATAATTCTTTAAATCCCGGGACAGCCGGGGATTACGTGCCTGGGTATAAACTGTGATGATGCCCTGTTCTTTACGCAGAATTGCCGGGCAGATATAGTTGCTGTATTCGGAATCATCCACGACATTCACCCATGCGCCTGACGCTTTAGACCAGCTACTCACCTGATGATTCAAATTTTTGTCGGAAGTGGCAGCGATGATGAAATCCTTGCCCTGGAGATCGCTTCTTTTGACTTTCCGGGCCAACCAGTTGATCCTGCCTCCCCGGACAAACATCTGCAGCCGGGCAGTTAAATTTGGCGAAACTACGCAAATCTTCGCTTGAACGGAGAGCAAACCCAAAATCTTTCTCTCGGCGATCCGTCCCCCTCCGGCAACCAGGATATTCTTATTTTCGAGCCTCAAGGCTAAAGGATAATATTTCTTAAACATGTTTCGCTCTTGCTTTTAATGGACGCGTGTGTATCCCGCACTCACCGCCACACTTGGAGGTGCCGATCCAGCGGCCGGAACGTTCATTTTCGTCACTGGTTATTCTGGTGCATGGCGCGCAGCCTAAAGACCGATAGCCTTTTGCGTAAAGCTGGTTTACCGGTACCTGATAAACCGCCAGATATTGCCAGACCTCGCGCTCCTTCCAGATCAGGATCGGATTAAGCTTAACCAATCCGTGGTCGCGCTCTTCTACTTCGTTAAAATCGGTGCGTGTGCGGCCTTCAGTGCAGCGCAGCCCCGTAACCCAGCATTTAACATCCATCTCCTGGATCGCTTTTTTTACCGGTTCAACCTTCAGGAGGTCACAGCAGAGATCAGGATTACTTTTGTATAGCTCAGGCTCAGGCAAAGGAGCATCGTTTTTGTAGATCTTTAGTTCCGGATACCTGGCAACGGTCTGCTGCATAAAACTGACGGTCTCGGAGGGCTTAAAACGCGTAGTCACAATAAACCCCCGGATATCAGGATTGACGCGCTTGGCCAGGTCCCAAACCACCACTGAATCCTTGCCCAGGCTGTTGGCTACGACCAATGAATTTCCGTAACGCAGATAGCTTTCGCGGATTAGCTCCATTGATCTTTCTACTTTCTCCTTAAAATTCAGGCTTTCCACTAATACTTTCAGGTCTTCTTTATTCTCCAATAGACTCATGGGCTCCTCCTTTTGCCTGTAGTTAAATTTGATAGTCCTGCTGCTTCAACTTTCTGCCAAACTGCACCTTGTTCCAGAGCCTTTCATGCACGTAATAAAGTATCATCTTCACCAAATCGATCCCTGCTCCCACTCCCAGCGCTTGTCTAATGTTCCTGGTATAAGCGTAGATAATAATGATCGTAAGCATAAAACTAAAAATTCTCCAGGAGATGCTTTTTAATATCGAACGCTTACGCTGCTCCATGTTTTCCTTTACTTCCAAATGATGATAAACTTAGTAAACATTAGATTATAAAAAAATCAGCTCTCTTACGCTGATCCGCGTCCTTGGTTAAATCTGGTAAGTCAACTGTTCGTTCTTCAGCCGGTAGATCAATTGTTCAAAATTAATCTGCTCAAGGCGATTCACCACTTC
>JAQUQA010000076.1 GCA_028716305.1 Candidatus Omnitrophota bacterium
GCCCTCGGTGCGAACCAGGGGATCCTGATCAAGAGCGCGCGCAGCCTGGAGCTGGCGCACCAGATTCGCATAGTAGTTTTTGATAAGACCGGCACGCTTACCGAGGGGTCGCCCAGGGTGACCGACGTGGTCGCTCTGGCCGAAGAAGACGAGTCCAGGGTATTGCAGTACGCGGCGATCGCCGAGAAGCGTTCCGAGCATCCTCTGGCCGAGGCGGTGGTTAGTTACGCGCAGGAAAAGAAAATAGAAATTCCCGAACCGGAAGTTTTTAATTCTCTTACCGGCAGAGGGGTGATTGCCAGGTATAATAATGAAGTGATCCTGCTGGGCAACCGCAGGCTTTTTACCGAGAGGAATATCGATTTTTCAACCGCGGAAGGCAGGCTTAATGAATTGGAGGGCCGCGGTAAGACCGTGATGATCGTCGGTTGCCAGGACAAGGTCAAAGGCCTGATCGCCGTGGCCGATACGCTTAAGCCTTTTGCGCCTGCCGCGGTAAGGGCCTTAAAGAGAATGAGAAAATGGATAGTTTTGATCTCGGGAGATAACCGGGTCACTGCCGAAGCAATTGCCCGCCAGCTGAAGGTTAACACTGTCCTTGCCGAGGTCCTTCCTCAGGAAAAGGCCGCCGAAATCAAAAAACTCCAGTCCAAAGGGCTTAAGGTGGCCATGGTCGGAGATGGTATTAACGACGCTCCGGCGCTGGTACAGGCCGATATCGGTATTGCTATCGGGGCAGGCACTGATATAGCCGTTGAATCCGCGGAGATAGTTCTTTTAAAAGATGACCTGCGTGACGTTGTTACCGCGATCGACCTTTCGCATTATGCCATGAAAAAAATAAAACAGAACCTGTTTTGGGCGTTTTTCTATAATTCCGTAGGCATACCAATAGCTGCCGGCATGCTTTATCCTTTTACCGGGTTTCTTTTGAATCCGATGTTTGCCGGAGTGGCAATGGCCTTTAGTTCGGTATCCGTAGTGACAAACTCGTTGTTGATGCGCCGCTACAGAAGGCCGTTTTGAAATAGAAGGCGGGGGAGCCGCAGAGAAATGAATTTTCCCAGGGATATTAAGCTGCAGTTTATTTTATTTTTATCCGCTTTTGCCCTCTATTGGTCTTTGCTCAATCGGGAACCGGGTGTGTTGATATTTTTTGTACTGGCAGCTGTTTTTTCGGCGCTTGTCGATTCCTTGGTTCTTTGGTTAAAAACCAAAAAGCTGGTGTTAACGCCAAGTTCCCTGATTTCCGGTCTGATTATCGGGTTTGTTTTATCAAGCGATCTGGCGGTCTGGAAGCTTTTTTTTGCGTGTCTGCTTGCCGTGCTTTCCAAGCACCTGATTAAATTTCGACAAAGACATATCTTTAACCCCGCGGCCTACGGGGTGTTCTTGCTGACCGTTATTTTCGGCGCCACCACAGAGTGGAAAGGGGCTTATTCCTGGTATATCCTCTTGCCGGCCGGCGCTTATTTTATTTTTCGTATCCGCAAAATAGAGATTTTCCTGGGTTACTTTATTGCCGCTTTGTTGATCTTTGCCGTCCAGGCAGTTGTCCAAAAGGCACCGCTGAGGTATATTTTCGGTTACCTGAACTATTTTTTTATGGCGGTTATGCTGATAGAACCTAAGACTACTCCGGTAAAAAAAACCGGGAAGTGGATTTTTGGTATCGGGGCGGCAGCACTGGTATTTTTACTCACTGAAGCAGGAGTGAGATTTGATGCGGAACTCTGTTGTTTGTTAGCCGCTAATCTGGCGGTTCCCATCTTAAACCGGTTTCCTTAAGAGGAGGTAGGCATGGTCAAAAACAAAATTTTCTTTACCCTGGTAATTTTAATATTTTCTTTCGGGGTTGCTTATGCCCACCCGCCCAGCGACATAACCATCAGCTTTGATCCTTCCGCGCGGACCTTAACCGCGGTGATTGCGCATTATGTAAGTAATCCCAAAACCCACTATATCAGGAAAGTCGACATTGCCATAAACGGTAAAGAGATCATCGAGCATTTGATCTCACGCCAGGATAACAATGCCGGGCAGACAGTAGTTTATCTCATACCGGACGTCAACGAAAACGATTCTCTTTCCGTAGAGGCTTACTGCAGTATCAGCGGAAAACTGCAAAAAGAGATCAAAGTCAGCGGCCTGCCTAAGTCGTAAACCCGGGTGACTTAAGAAAAGAAAAAATTTATCTTGACAAATGATACTATTATGGTATCATTTACACGAAAGGAGGCACAGATGAACGTTACCATCAGGTATATGCTGCGTCCGGTTGCCCATTGTAAAGAGGGGTGTAGTATCCGGTCCTGGGCAAGACGTTAAACTGCCCGATCCATGTCTTCTTAATTTAGGAAAGAGGGAAGGATGAAGCTGATCACCAGAAATACCGATTATGCCTTAAGGGCGATATGTTTTGTGGTTAATCAGGAGGGAAGGGTAGTTACCGCAGGAGAACTGGTCAAAAAATTAAGGATACCCCGGCCATTTTTAAGAAAGATACTGCAGTCTTTGAACAGGGAGGGTATCCTGGTATCGACCAAGGGCAGCGGCGGGGGTTTTTATCTCGCTAAGCCGGCGAAGGAGATTGACCTGTTGGAGCTGATCGGGATCTTTCAGGGGCATTTAACCCTGAACGAGTGCCTGTTTAAAAAGCTGGCCTGCCCCAACGTAAAAACCTGCAAATTGAAGAAGAGGATCGACAAAATAGAAACCATGGTTTTGCGCGAGCTTGCGAAGATAAACGTGGCTTCGCTTTTGTCTGAGGAGCGGCTTAATGTCAAAAAGAAAGATCATCAAGATCGATCAGGATAAATGCAACGGATGCGGCCTGTGCCTGCCCAATTGCCCGGAAGGGGCGATTCGGATTATTGCCGGCAAGGCCCGGCTGATCAGTGACCTGTTTTGCGACGGTTTGGGCGCCTGTTTGGGTAAGTGCCCGCAGGGGGCGATTCAGATAGAAGAGAGGCAGGCCGGGGAATATGATGAATATAAGGTAATGGAGAATATCCTGCCACAGGGGCCTGAAGTAATCATGGCCCATCTGGAACACCTGAAGAACCACCGGGAATTGGGATATTTGGCCCAGGCAGAGGCCTTTCTCAAGGAGAAAAAGATCAGCCTGCCGTCCGGGAAAAACCGAAATGCTTCCGGATGCCCCTCTGGGGGGTGCCCCGGTTCCCGGGCGGTTGATCTTAGGGAGCCCGCAGCCCAGGATGCGGAAAAAGAAGCTGTCTTTGTGCCGGCAGCCTCTCGGCTCAGGCAATGGCCGGTTCAGTTAATGTTGGTGCCGGCAGGGGCCCCTTACCTTAATAATGCGGATCTTTTGATCTGCGCCGATTGCGTGGCTTTTGCCTACGCAGACCTGCATCGCGGCCTGCTAAAGGATAAGATCGTTCTCGTGGGCTGCCCAAAACTGGATGACCTTGAATATTACCGGGAAAAATTAACGCAGATCTTCAAAAACAATAAGATAAACTCTTTGACCTGCGCCCATATGGAGGTGCCCTGTTGTTTTGGCCTGATAGGGCTGATTAAAGATGCGCTGCATGGTTCCGGTAAAGAGGTTCCTTTTAAAGAAGTAGTGATCAGCTTAAAGGGGGAAAGACGCGATGTTTAGACAGTGTCCCGGGCAGGATCCCCGGAATTTGAAGGTCGAAACAATCGTTTGTTCGTTTTGCGGCTACGCGGTAGAATTTTTTTCCGATGAAATAAAGACCATTTGTCCGGCGTGCCGTAAAAAGGTTTTTCGCAAGAAAATGCCTTCCTGTGTGGATTGGTGCAGGCATGCCGCGGATTGTATCGGACGGGAAAAGTTAACCTTTTAAAAACAGGAGGAGTCAAAAATGTTTTGCTATCAATGTGAACAGACGGCAGGCGGTAAAGGATGTACCCAGGTCGGGGTCTGCGGAAAAGACGCAGACATCCAGAGCCTGCAGGATACGCTGATTTTCGGTCTAAAGGGGATAGCGGCTTACGCCTATCATGCCCGGGAGCTTGGCTATAAGGACGAGGAGGTAGACGGCTTTATGCACGACGCGTTGTTCAAGACATTGACCAATGTCAATTTCGACCTGAATGACCACCTGGGGTCAGTGTTGGAGTGCGGGCGGATCAACCTTAAGGTAATGGAGCTTTTGGATCAGGCGCATACCGCTAAATTCGGGAACCCCCAGCCTACCCCGGTTGATACCGGCACCCGCGGCGGTCCCGGGATATTGGTTACCGGCCATGACCTGTTGGACCTTTACGAACTTTTAAAACAGAGCGAAGGCAAAGGCATAAATATCTACACCCACGGGGAGATGTTGCCGGCGCATGCTTATCCGGAGTTAAAGAAATTCAATCATCTGGCCGGTAACTATGGCGGGGCCTGGCAGGAGCAGAAAATAGAGTTTAATCAGTTCAGCGGGGCGATTTTGGTCACAACCAATTGCGTGCAGGTGCCCCCGCCGAATACGTATCTGAACAGGTTATTTACCACCGGGGTGGTCAGCGTCGCAGGAGCGACGCATCTGGAGCGCGGTGATTTCTCCATGCTTATTGAAAAGGCGCTCTCCCTGCCTGCCCTGCCCGAGGCCAAGGGAAAGAAAATAACTACCGGATTCCACCATACCGCGATATTGGGTTTGGCGGATAAGATCGTCGCCGCCGTCAAGCAGGGAAAGATCAGGCGTTTCTTTTTAATCGGAGGGTGCGACGGGGCCAAGCCGGGAAGGAATTATTATACCGAGCTTGCCGAAAAAGTGCCCCAGGATTGCGTAATCCTGACATTGGCCTGCGGTAAATACCGTTTCAATAAGCTTGATTTCGGGGAGATCGACGGAATACCGCGCCTGATTGATATCGGACAGTGCAACAACGCCTATTCGGCGATCCAGGTTGCCCTGGCCCTGGCAAAGGTGTTTAACTGCAGCGTCAATGAGCTGCCGCTGTCGATAATCCTTTCCTGGTTTGAACAGAAAGCGGTAGCCATATTATTGACCTTGCTTTATCTGGGGGTTAAGGGTATGCGCATAGGGCCCACGCCGCCGGCATTCCTTTCGCCGAAGGTCTTTAGTGTGTTGCAGGAAAAATTTGACTTGAGGCTGATCCAGACCCCTCAGAAGGATTTAGAGGAGATTCTCGGCGTAAACCGCGCGTAGAAAAAAGTCAACCAAAAGCAGATATTTGATATTGCATTAAAGGGCGCCGTGTATCATAATAACCTGGTGGTTACACCCGTTATTTATACCGGGGATGACAGGGATAGCTGTAAACGGATAATTATCGAAAGGGCCTGCGGAAGATAAAGGCGCACGATCAAAGAGGCGGGTTATGACGGAAATACGCGGAAGGTTTAGGGAAAAGATAACCAGGGTCCCGGGAGTGGCAAGCTTTCGTTTTTCTCTGCCACAGAGGGTTGATTTTCTCCCGGGCCAGTTCCTCCAGGTCATCTTTGACCAGGCGGTGCGCGGGAACAAGGAGCTCAACAAGTATCTTTCGATATCCTCTTCCCCACAAAAGGAATACCTTGAGGTAACCAAAAGGCTCAGCGATTCCGCTTTTTCGCGGAGCCTTGATCAGCTTCAAAGCGGAGAGGAAGTTTTACTGAAGCTCCCCATGGGAGAGTGCGTTTTTAAAGACGATTATAAGAGCGTGACTTTCCTGATCGGGGGTATCGGGATCACGCCGGTGATCTCGATCATCGAATATATCGCAGACAATAATCTGGCTACCGAGGTCAATCTTTTCTATTCTAACCGCACGGAAAAAGATATCGCTTTCAGGGGTGAACTTGACCGCTGGCGGCAGGAGCACAGGAACATAAACATTTTTTACACGGTTACGGATTGCCAGCCGCAGGATTCCGCCTGCGGCTATGGTTTTATAGACGAACCCATGCTGAAGGAAAAGGTCTGTGACTTAAGCGATAAAATAGTTTATATCTTTGGCCCCCCAAAAATGGTCGATGCGATGTACCGCATCGCGCTGGGGTTGGCTTGTAAGAAAGAAAATCTCAAAATAGAACGTTTCATCGGCTACTAAAAAGGAGGAGGTATGTCCAGAATGATGGGGGTATGTGCGGTTGTTCCGGCTATGTTTTTATTGGCGCTGAGTTTCTTTGTT
>JAQUQA010000077.1 GCA_028716305.1 Candidatus Omnitrophota bacterium
TTTTCGGAAAAAACCTTGCGCACCAGAGAATAACCGTTGGAATGCAGGCCGCTTGCCTCCAGCCCGATCACCAGGTCCCCGGCCCGGATCGCGGAACCGTCAATGATCTTCTTTCTTTCGGCTACCCCCACGCAAAAACCGGCAATATCATAATCCCCCGGTTTGTACATACCGGGCATCTGGGCGGTTTCTCCTCCGATCAGGGAACATCCGGACTGGATACAGCCCCGGTTTAATCCTTTAACGATATCCACCAGGGTTTTTTCCTTCAGCTTGCTGTAAGCGATATAGTCCAGGAAAAATAACGGTTCCGCCCCTGTGCAAAGGATGTCGTTAACATTCATCGCCACGGCATCGATCCCGACCGTATCGTGTTTACCCGCCAAAATGGCGATGCGTAATTTGGTGCCCACTCCGTCGGCTGAAGAAACCAATACCGGCTGCCGGAAATTATCTTTGGCAAACTTAAAGAAACTGCCGAATCCCCCGATATCCCGCAGCACCTCGCCGCGGAATGAACTTCTGACCAGAGACTTGATCTTTGTCTTAAAGATCCCGGCCCGCTTAATATCTACGCCTGCCTGCTTGTATGTCAGGTTAGTCAATGATTACTCCTTTGCTTGGAATATAGCAACCACTTAGTTGTGCATTGGCGTGTTTCGTGTTTAGCGTTTTACGCTTTAGTTTTGCCTTTTGCGCTTTGAGTTTTACGCTTTTATATTCCTTGCCCACAGCAGCGTTTCTCCAGGGAAAACTTGCCCGCGGACCTGCTGAAGATCACCGGGTACTTTCCTGTCCAGCAGGAAGTGCAGTATTGGTCATTGGGATGCTTCAGGCAGCCCAACATCCCCTCCAGGCTTAAATACCCCAGACTGTCCACTTCCAAATATTGCCTGATCTTTTCCAGCGACGCATATTTATTGGCGATCAGTTCCGAGGCGCGGTGAAAATCGATACCGTAAAAACAGGGGAAACGATGCGGCGGACAGGAGATCCGCAGATGGACCTCCTTGACCCCGGCCTTGCGCAGGTTACGCACCCTGATCTTGGATGTGGTCCCGCGCACGATCGAATCGTCGACGATCACGATCCTCTTGCCCTTTAACACGCCTCTTAAAAGATTAAACTTTACGCGTACCCCCAGGTCCCGCGAATCCTGGGCCGGTTGGATAAAAGTCCTTCCAACGTAATGGTTACGAATGATCCCCATCTCTAAAGGTATCCCGGATTCCTTGGAATACCCCAGCGCCGCGGAAAACCCCGAATCCGGCACCGGCACCACAAAATCCGCATCGGCCGGATACTCCCTGGCCAATTGTTCTCCCAGCCGGCGCCTGACCGAGTGCACGGTCTCGCCGAAAACTATTGAGTCCGGCCGGGAAAAATAAACATGTTCGAAGGCGCAGAAAGAAAATTTATCCTTGCGCCGCAGCTCTTTGGGCTTAATTGATTTTACTCCCGAACCATTGATGAAAACGATCTCTCCGGGCTCGATCTCCCGGATAAATTTTGCCCCGATCAGGTCAAAGGCGCAGGTCTCCGATGCCAGGCACCAGCTTGCCCCCAGGCGACCCAGGCAAAGCGGCCGGAAACCAAAAGGATCCCGCACGCCGATCAGGGTGCGCTCGTCCATCATTACCAGCGAATAAGCCCCTTTGATCTTTTTAAGGGCATCGACCAGGCTGTCTTTAAGATTCTTCGATCTGCTCCTGGCCATCAGATGAATGATGATTTCCGAGTCGGTGGTAGTCTGAAAGATAGAACCGCTCTGTTCCAGATACTGGCGCAGCTCCAGGGAATTAATCAGGTTGCCGTTATGCGCAATGCAGATCGAACCCTTGGCGAAATCGATCAAAAGCGGCTGGGCATTCTTCAGGACGCTGGACCCGGTAGTCGAATAACGCACGTGGCCAACCGCCATGTTGCCTTTAAGCCGGTTAAGGATCTGTTCATTAAAGACATCGCTGACCAGCCCCATATCTTTATGGACGGTAAGCATGCCTTTATGGTTGGTGACAATACCGCAGGCCTCTTGACCCCGGTGCTGTAAGGCATAAAGCCCCAGATAAGTAAGCCAGCTGGCCTGCCGATGGTTAAAAACACCGAAGAGCCCGCAAAATTCCCGCGGCGCATCATCGATCTCGCGATCAAATCTCTGCCTGTTCATTTAAAGGCCCCCTATTTTTTTAAAGGCTCCTCGCCTGTCCAACAGTAGTGACAAAGGCTTTCCTTGGGTAAACCGATGGCCGAAATCATATCGCTTAATCTTTGGTATTTCAGGGTGGTTACCCCCAGGTCCTTGGCGATCCATTCTACCATTTTTTTATATTCGGGTGAGTCCTCATCCAGGTACTCCGGGATATCATGGATATCTTTGCCCTCGATGGCACGGATGGCCCGGCGCGCGGCCAACTCATTCAGGGTGCGGGTCGAATAGTTGAATTTACAGGGAAACAAAAGCGGCGGGCAGGCAATCCGAAAATGGATCTCCTTTATGCCGCATTCGCGCAGCTTCTGGATGGTATAGTTCTTCAGCTGTGTCCCGCGCACGATCGAATCGTCGCAAAACACGATACGGTTACCTTTGATGATCTCCGGTATCGGCAGGAGCTTCATCTTCGCCACCAGGTCACGGCGGTCCTGGGAGGCAGGTATGTAGCTGCGGTCAAAACCCGGAGTATATTTTACCAGCGATCTGCGAAAAGGCACCTTTGATTTCATGGCATAACCTATGGCGTGGGTCGTCCCGGAATCGGGTATGCCGCTGACGATGTCTACCTCAATATCATCCCTTTGCGCCAGGCAGCCGCCGCACTTTTCCCTGACTACCTCGACATTGATCCCTTCATAATTAGAAGCCGGGAAACCGGTATAGATCCACAAGAAACTGCAGACCTGGCTGCACTTATTACCTTTGCGTTTCGCCTTCATCCCGGACTCATCCAGCATAACCACTTCCCCTGGCTGAATGTATTTTTCGATTTTGAACCCGAGATTCCCGAAAGCGGATGTTTCCGTGGTTACCGCCCAGACGGTGTTCCTGCGGCCGACGATCAACGGAGAATAGCCGAGCCTGTCCCGCGCCGCGTAAATCCCGTCCTTATTCAACAGGAGCAATGAACAAGAGCCCCGGATTTTCGAAAACATAAAATCGATGCCTTCGATAATGGTCTTGCCGTGCAGAATGAGCTTTGCCGCCAGTTCCGTCAGGTTTACGTGTCCGTCGCTGATCTCGCTGAAGGAATAACCCCGTAAGCAAAGTTCCTTTGCCAGTTCATCCGCGTTATCGATAAAACCGTTGGTGACGATGGCAAACGGGCCGAATTTAGAATTTACCACGATCGGCTGCTCATCATGGGCGCTGATCACGCCGATGCCCTTATTACCCTGCATCTTCTTGTAATCTTCATAAAACTTTGTTTTAAACTGGCTGCCCTTGATATCATGTATCTTGCGTGTCAACTCCTTGCCGAAAACCGCCAAGCCGGCAAATTGCGCCCCCAGGTGCGAATGATAATCGGTGCCATAAAACAAATCATCCAGGCAGTTCCTTCTGCAGACCACTCCAAAGATACCGCTCATAAGATATTCTCCTTAGAAATTGTTCCTGGCAAAATTTACCCCGTTTTGAAAGATCTTCATCCCGTCACCGGGTTTCTTATCCACCCCCAAGGTCCAATGCGGGTGGTGCTCGTGGAAAATATTACGCTCCGGATGAGGCATCAACCCCAGGATCCTTCCGCTAGGATCGCAGATACCTGCAATATTGTCTTCTGAGCCATTGGGATTGCACGGATAAACACAAGCCGTATCCATCCGTTCATCGCAATAGCGAAAAACTACCTGATTGTTTTTTATCAGCCGCTCACTGACCGACTTGTCGGCAGAGATAAATTTTCCTTCCCCATGCGCCACCGGCAGAGAGATCATCTCCGGCAGATTTCTTGTCCAGACGCATTTATTTTCCGTGGTTCGTGGTCCGTGGTCCGTGGTCCGTAAATGCACCCAGCGGTCTTCGAATTTTCCCGAATCGTTAATAGTCAGGGTCGCCTCCTGGGTAAAGGTTTCGTCCCCGGGAAGGATCCCGGCCTTGACCAGGACCTGGAATCCGTTACAAATACCGATAATCAATTTCCCCTGGCTGATGAAACGCCGCAGCGAGTCTTTTAATTTAAAGCGCAATTCATTGGCCTGGATCTTGCCCGCGGCGACATCATCGCCGTAACTGAATCCTCCGGGGATAGCCAGGATCTGATACTGGTCCAGGAGCCCTGAATTGCCGACAAGCTGATTAATATGCATTGATTCGACCAGCGCCCCCGCCGCGGCGAAGGCAAACGCCGTCTCCCGGTCGCAATTTGTCCCGGCTGTCCTTAAAATGCAGGTCTTAGGTTTTTTCATAGAATCTTTTTATGGTCGATACTACTTCCCGGGGATCATCGGTCTGGGTAAAGATATCCAGGTCTTTCTTTCTGATGTTCCCGGTTTTTAAAACACTGTGTTTAAGCCACTCGATCAGGTCATGCCAATATTCCCTGCCCATCATGATCACCGGGAAGTTGCCGATACGCTCTGTCTGGATCAGGTTCAACGATTCAAACAGCTCATCCAGCGTGCCGAAGCCTCCGGGCATGATCACAAAGGCCTTGGCATATTTAACAAACATTACTTTCCTGACGAAAAAGTAACGAAAATCTATCAGGGTATCCACGTATTTATTCGATTTCTGCTCGGAAGGAATATGGATGTTCAACCCCACGGATTGGCCGTTGGCCCGCCTGGCGCCTTTATTACCCGCCTCCATGATACCGGGACCGCTGCCGGTAATGATGGCAAAACCCTCTTTCGCCAACAGGTAAGCTGTCTCTTCCGCCAATTTATAATATTTATTACCGGGTTTTATGCGGCTGCCGCCAAAGATAGAAACCGCTTTTCCCACCTGGGAAAGGACCTCGAAACCTTCCACGAATTCCGACATAATCCGGAAGACCCGCCAGGTTTCTTCTTGCGTAAAATCATCTTCGATCATAATTCGATTCTTTGCCATGGGTACCCCTCTCTTACCAGCGTAACGGCCCCTGCCAGGCGCTTTTCAGTTCTTCCAGGCCCGCGCTGAGGCAGATCTTTTGATCCAGGCCATAAACACGAAATTCTTTTTTCGCGTTCAGGCAACCGATCAACCCAAAAGGGAATCCTTTTAACAACTGCTCAAATTTCTTTTGATTCTTTTTTTCCACTTCGACTATTAATCTGGAGTTCGATTCGGAGAACAATACGAAATCGTTTCGTTCGGCGTTCGGCGTTCGGCGTTCGGCGTAAATCCTGCGATACGGGACCTCCGAAAGGAACAGCTCCATCCCCAGGCCTCCGGCAAAGGCCATCTCCGCGGCCGCCACGGCAATACCCCCTTCGGAACAATCATGCATTGCCGCAACCAGGCCCTCTCTGGCGGCCCGATGCAAAATCCGGAACCCCTGTTTTGCTTTTCGCGTATCCACCCGGGGGACGTGGTTGCCGAGATGCCCACAGAGATCAAAGTAATGCGATCCCCCCAATTCATCATAACTTTCTCCCACGATGTAAACCAGGTCTCCGGAATTCTTCGCGTACATCGATACCGCCTTGCCGACATCCGCCATCACGGCGATCGCCGAAATCAAAAGCGTGCCCGGGATCGCCAGGGATTTATTCCTTACGGTATATTCATTATAAAGACTGTCTTTCCCCGAAATGAACGGGACGCCGAACCCTAAAGCGGTATCGTAACATCCATAGGCCGCCCTGACCAGGCCGCCCAGACGGTCGGCCTTATCCGGGTTACCCCAACAAAAATTATCCAAAAGCGCTAATTCCTCCAAAGAGCCGCCTACGGCAACTACCTGGCGCAGCGCCTCGTCGATACAGGAAGCGGCCATCCAGTAGGGGTCGATCAGGCCATACTTGAAATTTATCCCGTTGGAAACGATTACCCCCTTACGCGAATCCAATAAAGGCCTGACAATGCTGGCATCCGACGGCCCGTCATTAGCTATCCCCTCCAGGGGCTTGATCACCGAACCGCCCTGCACCTCATGGTCATATTGCCTGATCACCCATTCCTTGG
>JAQUQA010000078.1 GCA_028716305.1 Candidatus Omnitrophota bacterium
TTACAATACGAAGGTGATTGTAAACCTCTATCTCCTAATATATTTTGATATTGATTTGCTATTTTTATTCTTTTTTGATTCCAGGAGTCTAAAAATTTTAGTTTTTCATCTAATACAATAGCTTGAAAACTATCTAGACGAGAATTATATGCTGGATAACTATGGTTGTATTTTTGATTACTACCTATATTTCTCATTTTAATTATTTTATCATATAATTCTTGATCATTGGTGGTGATTATACCAGCGTCTCCTATAGCTCCTAAATTTTTTCCAGGATACAATGAAAAAGCTCCAATATTACCAATGTTTCCAGTTTTATGATTGATATTACTTATTGTTCCGTGAGCTTGAGCTGAATCTTCTAATATTTGACAATCATATTTGTTGGCAATTTCTAATATTGCTTCAGCGTTTACACAACCGCCATACATATGAACTGGAACAATAATGATTTGATTGATATAATTGCGATTTTGTTGGACGCTTTTATATAACTGGTCAATATTCATTTGTCCATATTGATCACAATCTATGATGTTTATACCTATATCTTGTGATTGAAGTGAATTTAATATACCATATATTGTGGCTATAAATGTATTAGCTTGAGTAATAAAAAGACATGAATGACGACGATTTTGTTTGATCAGAGCTTTTGCTGACAATGTAATAGCATCTGTACCAGAATTTACTCCAATAGCATATTTACAGCCAATATATTTAGCAAAATTTTCTTCAAATAATCGTACGTCTTGTCCAAGAATATATTGTGAAGTTTCTGTTAGATATTTTAAGCGTTGATAAAAAGGATCTTTAATAGCGAAAAATTGTTTATTGAGATCATTAAATTTAATATGCATTGAGAATATCCATAGTCATCATAGTAATTGTTTGATTTTTTATTGGAGTTGTATTACATTTAAGAAATGTTTTAATAGAATTTGCTAATGGAGATGATATTGAATAACATGTATCATTTTTCATAACTAATATTTTCTGATAATCATCCCACATAAGTGTTTCATCATCACAATTAAAATAACAAGTGCGTATTTTTGAATTTGCTGCCCATGAAGATGTTATAATACATTGAGTATTATCATAATCCAGCGTACTGATACATGTATCATTTTGTGATCCACCTAAAATATTATATTGTTTGTGTTGTATATTTAATGGTGTTTTATTAAGCAAAAAAGTAATAATAGATATATCGTGTGAACTCAAATCATATAAGGCTGAAACATCATCACGTATTGGTCCTTTATTAAGACGATTCATGATAATAAGAGATGGTGGTTTCTTATATTTCCAATAAATATAATCTTTTATTTTAATTACAAGATCATTATAAATGAAAGTCCAATCTACAAATAAAACTGTATTATTTATTTTTGCTAAATTATAAAGTTGTATAACTTCAGATTGTGAAATTGCTAATGGTTTTTCACAGAAAATTGGTATATGATTATTGAGAAAAAATTTACATATTTCATAATGAGTTGTTGCTGGTGTACAAATAAATATTTTATCACAATTAATTAATTGTTTATAATCATCATAAATAGGAAAGCCAAATCCTTCTATTTCTTTTATTGCGGGATCACATACGACAATATTATTATAGCCGGACTGAACTAAAACATTGGTGATAATTTTGCCCCAATGTCCATATCCAATAATACCAATTTTATAAGAGTTCATATATTCCATTTTCTATTGATGTAAAAGTAAAATTGTATATTTGTTGTAATTTTTGATTATCAAATATAAGTTTCAAAGATGGTTTATTTTCATTCTTATAAAGAATTTTAGATTTACTATTTGTTAATTTGATAATGATTTTGGCAAGTTGTTCAATAGAGATATTTTGGTTAGATATAAGATTATATATTCCATTAATTTGATTCATAGATATATATTGAATGATATTTGTTACATCATCTATATAAATGTAGTTACGTATGTCTTGTCCATTATTATATAGTATAATATCAAAATTATTTTTAGCATTATCTATAATCTTATAAATAATCTTACCACTATTATCACCTTTACCATAAACATGTCCAAGTCGCAAAATACATAATGGTATATTACATTCTTGACAAAATATTTTCAAATAGTTTTCAAGACAAAGTTTACTTGTGGCATAATATGTAGTTGGTTGTATGGGATGATTTTCGATAATGGGTATTTCATTTGGTTGTTTATAAACATCTGCTGTACTTAGAAAACAAATATGTGATATATTATATCTAATATTATAAATGGATATAAAACTATTTAGAATATTGTCAATAATAGATTTAATTGGGTCATATATAGAAGTATTACTTTTAAGTATATATGCTCCACAACAAATAATATTATATTGTTTATTGAGATCTATAATATTTGGAAGATTTAATGATTGTTTTGAATTTTCAATAGGAACTATATTATGTGATAGATTTTTAATTAAGTTGTGTCCAATAAATCCTTTAGAACCAGTAATAATTGTATTATGAAAGCTCATGTAAAATCATTTCATATATTTCTTTATTTTGTATTATATCATCATATTTACATAATATTGGTTGAAAGTCCATACCTCTAATCCAACAATAATCATTAGGTAATGGATTTATTCTTTTATCTGGTAGTGTACATGGCTCATTAAATGCCTTTTTTATAAAAATATATGGCATATTTAATCCAAGACGAGTAAAAAATAAATGTGTTGTAAAAAATCTACCAATATTAATTTCTGTTGGATTAAGTTTACGATCTTTTGAATATGTAAAATCTACAGAAAAAATTCCATTTGGTTTTTCATCAATAGCAAAAATAGTTTTTAGGGCTAATTGATCTATATTTTGATCTGACATGGTAATACCAGTACCAGTTATTCCGGTAACTCCAGATATTGCTCTATTGCTAAATTCCCAATATAATCTTTTTCTTGTTTGTGCTACAACTAAATTCCCATTCTTCCATATTGATTGCCATGTAATTGAATTTGGACTTAAACATTCTGATGCGACAAAATTATTCCAACCATCATGATAATTTATCCAAGAAATAGCCATATCTATATTATCAGTTTTAAGAGAACCTTTTCCACCACCTGGACTATTAATAGCTCTTATCCAAATCTCAGGACCAAAATTATTAAATGCAAATTTTAGATCTTCTTTATTATGAACAATAATTGTATTTGGTACATCAATTCCCATTTTTTTCCAAAAATCATATGACTTGAACTTATCTTGACAAATTTCAATAGTTGTATGAGATGGTAAGAAATATCTACACTCTATCTTATCTCTATTTTTAGATATTTCAAATATTTCTTGGTCTGGTTGAGAATATATAAAATCTGGTTTTTCTTTATTAATTATGTATTGTATAAAAGGAATATATTTTTTATCATTAGCTAATGGACATAAATATTTTTGATGTGTTTCAGCTCTTTGTAAATAATATTCATTTGAATCTATACCAACAAAATAAAACTTTTCTGGACTTTCATTAAGAGAGCGAACAAAATTAGTTGATGGCGTTCCGCCAGCACCAGTAATTAGAATTTTCTTAGAGTATTTCATATATTATATAATTGACTATATTTATTTGGATAATCTTCTTTGATTTTAAAATTTAATGGTTCTAAGTTAAATGGAACAAGTTGTAAATTTAATTTTGAGTGTGTTTTTGTAAAATATGCTGGACGTATTAGATTAATATTTGAATTTGATGGTATATCAAACATAGTAGATAATAAGAGTTTACTTGATTGTTTAAACAATGATAATATTTGTAAAATAATTGAATTTGGCATATGAATAAATACATCTCTACATATAATAAGATCACATGGTCTCATAATATCCTGTGATATATCAAATATTTGACATTTAAGATTTGTATTATTCCAACTATCTCTCTTTATAATATCATATCCAATATAATCAATATTTGTTAAATCTATATGTTTAATCCAATTAAGATCACCACATCCTGCATCATTGATGGTTTTTATATTATATTGTTTAATTAATGATGGTAAATTATATCTTATATTTTGAGTATGATTTAATTCTGAACCCCATCCACAAGGAGTTTCATTAGATGCCCAACCTTCTTTAAATATATCAATATCTATCATTTAGTATTCTTTTAAAAGAAAGTTTTGTAATTGTTTGGAATGTACGTGTAATGTATTTAATTTAATATTATTAATATATGGTCCATTATTTGTCATACATGGTATATGTTTACCATTTATAATTTCTCTACCTACAATATGATGTAATCCAGCATATCCTGGTCCCAATCCATGATTATTGGTGCCACCTAAATATTGACCATATGATGCAGGATCAAATAATGAATTAAAAAAAGGAAAAGTATTATCTGTTTTAAGAATAGGAAAAAAATCTAAATTATTGGTTTCTTCTTCATATATTTTTGCAATTGACATTTCATGAACCATATCCATTTTATATTTATTACGCAAATGTTGATCACCTAATTTCATTTTTTCTAAATTATATAGACAAAAATCATAAATAGTTTTAGGAGTTGGAATATATACAAAAGAAAATGTATGGTCTTGATTACCCATTTTAGTAATACTAAGTTTAGTAAAATTATTTTTGACAATATTATATATATTTACTATTGGAATATAACATAGTACATCATTTTCACTGTGAAATATATCATTTATTTTTGTTTTTAATAAATAAGCATTTAAGGCGTATAATCGCTCAGTTGTCCCTTGTACAAAATCTGGTGGACTTGGATATTGTGTATTTGGTATACCCCATGCTTTATACCAAGACACTTTTCTAAAATCTTGTATTAAATCATCTTGTTCCAAATCCTCGTATTTAATAAGTTCAATATTATATTGTTGTAATAATTGACGATTTTGTTGGGATAAATATTTATTATGACAAATAATAGCAATTGGTAAATTTGGATTTAAATATCTTATTTGTTTAAAGTTATATTGTATATACTCAGGTAAATCTGAATTGACGTGTGTAAAAATAAATTTCATATTTTTTGTGCTAATACCATTCCTATTGAATTATAACTATTGTTTTCATTTGGATATTCATTCTATCAGCAATTCCATTATTGGCTCCAATATCTATATAATTGCCAGTTTTATAACTAGTTAATAAAAATTGAGTTATATTCATATTATATCCATGTGTGAGTTGTTATGAGGTTATATTCTTTGTTGGTATTAATTAATTCTAAAATTTCATTTTCTGACCAACATTGATTAAATCTACCAAAAAGTTGTGTTTTAATATCCGCAAATATATATTCATTTGGATAATATTTTTGAATTAATGTTCCGTATGGTTCATAGTCACAAAATAAACATTCTTCTGATAATATTGGATTTAATTTATTAAATAATGAAGACACAGTATATTGATACATTTGCCATATATTATTTCTTAAAACTTTATCAAACATCATGAAATCGCAAATAAAAGTTTTTTCGCATATTTTATTAACATTAAACAATTTTTTCATACACTCAAAGTATGGCTTATGATATTGATCTCTATTAGTTATAAAAAAAATAGGCTTATTGTTTGAAAATAAATGCAGTGGTTGAGTAAAAAAGAGATCAGTATCTACTGACAAATAATATCTTTCTTGAGTGATGTTTTGAAATAAATTAATAAATTGTTTGAAAATCCAACCTTTTCTTCTATAATTTATATTTTCTTTTTTAATTGATAAAACATCGTCATCTATATAATAATGTATTGGAATATCAATATTTAGATTTTCTATTATAATATTATCAGAACTTACAATATATATAGAAGAAGGTTTTGGTTCTAAATATTGTAAACATTTTTCAATACATAATGGTAGTTTATTATAATCTTTATTGTCTACCAATAATAATAAATCATATTTATTCATTTGTTATTATTTATATACTGTTGGATATACACTTTGCCAATCAAAATCATCATTATATTTCATTTTTGTCACCGAAGAGTTTTGTTAAAAACGTGTCCATTTTAGTAACTTCAGAGTTTTTATTTAACCATTCATTATAGAGATCGGATAATAGA
>JAQUQA010000079.1 GCA_028716305.1 Candidatus Omnitrophota bacterium
GGAGAACGTTTTCGTGCGGTTCTTCAGCATCAAGAGGCAGGCTGAGGCAAAAACGATTAACCCTTAAGAATCCATCCCGACTGATGGCGGCCATTTTTCCGTAAGCGCCATTTGAGCCATTAACTTATAAATTAATTGTGTATATAAGCGATCTGCGCCGCAAGGCCAAAGGGGTATTCCTCCTTTTTTTTATTTTCTTGCTTTTTTGTATTGCCCGCCTGCTTTTCATCCAATTTTTCCGCGCCGACTACCTTAAAAGTATCGCCTCCAAGCAGCATAATCTCTTTCTGGAACTTGAGCCGCGCCGGGGGACCATTTATGATACTAATCTGAAGCCGCAGGCAATAAACCTGGCGGTGGATTCGGTTTTTGCCGCTCCTTTGGAAATACCGGATACCGCGAAAGAAGCGATGATCAGGCAGATCGCCAGAATCCTTGACCTTGACCCCGGGACCTTGCGGCAGAAGTTGAACCGCAAAAAATACTTTGTCTGGCTGGCCAGAAAAGTTACTCCGGAACAAAGCGAGGCCCTGAAAAAACTCAAACTCAAAGGGGTCGGTTTCATCAAGGAAAGCAAGCGCTCTTATAATAATGGTTACCTGGCCAGCCACGTGATCGGTTTTTCCGGGTTGGACAACGTCGGCCTCGATGGCATAGAACTTGTTTATGATAAGTATTTAAAAGGGGAAGCCGGCTGGGCACAGGTCTTGCGGGACGCCAGGCAAAAGAAGCTGGACCTGCAGGAAAAAATGGTCCTGCCCAAAGACGGCTACGACGTGGTCCTGAATATTGACGAAGTAATTCAGTATATCGCCGAGAGAGAACTGGACAAGGCCTATAAAAGCTATCATGCCGCCGGGGCAAGTATCGTGGTGATGGATCCGCATACCGGAGCAATCTTGGCTTTAGCCAACCGGCCCACTTTTGACCTGAATAACTATCCGCGCACCCCCCCTGATGAACGCAGGGACCGCGCGCTGACCGATATGTTTGAACCGGGTTCCGTATTCAAGATCGTTACCGCCGCCGGCGCGCTGGAAGAAGGCAGGGTTTCCGAGGAGCAAAAGATTTTTTGCGAGAATGGTACTTATAAGTTTTCTTCGCATACCCTCCATGATCACCGCCCGCATGGCACGCTTACCTTCAGGGAGGTAATCGAGCAGTCCAGTAATATCGGTACGGCCAAGGCGGCGCAAATGCTGGGGGCTAACGATCTCTACAAATATATGCGCCTGTTTGGATTCGGCAGAAAACTGGGAATTGACCTGCGCGGGGAGATCAGCGGTGTGGCCAAAGACCCCCGTTTTTGGTCAAAGATATCCATCGTGACCATCCCCATGGGGCATGAGGTAGGAGTTACCGCTTTACAGCTGGCCGCGGCAACTTCCGTGATCGCCAACGGCGGCCAGCTGATGAAACCATATATAGTCAGAGAGATCCGCGATAAGCAGGGGCAGACGATCAAGGAATTCTCTCCGCAGTTGTTAAATAAAGTGGTTTCTGTCGATACCGCGGAACGGGTCAAAAAAATAATGATCGGTGTCGTGGAAAAGGGCACCGGTAAACTGGCCGGGATGAAAGATTTTAGCGCCGCCGGAAAGACCGGCACCGCGCAGAAACTCGAGCCTAACGGTACCTATTCGCACAGTAAATTTGTCGGGTCATTTATCGGTTTTGCCCCGGCGGAAGACCCCCAGATTGCCATTGCGGTAGTCCTGGACCAGCCGCGGCCTTATTATTACGGAGGTGTAGTCGCCGCGCCGGTGTTCAGGAGCGTGGCCAGTGATACGTTGAAGTACCTTAAGATCAAGGAGACGCCGAGTAAAGAGGCGGTGGCCGATTTCGATGAAGCTCAGATATTTGATTAATTCATTAGCCGATGCCCGCGGGCCGCAAGAGCCGAGCGATTTGCCGGTAACGGGAGTTACCGCCGATTCCCGCGAGGTGCAGCCGGGTTTTATTTTTGTTGCCGTTAAAGGCGCGAAAGAAGACGGTGCGGGATTTATCCGTGAGGCAATCTCTAAGGGGGCCGCAGCGGTAGTTGGCAGTTCCGGCGCGGAACGGACCGCGGCAGGGGCGCCTTTTTTTGCGGTAAAGGACCCCCGTTTGGCCCTGGCCATCCTCACGGACGGGTTCTACCGGCATCCTTCGGGAAAATTGAAGGTCGCCGGTATCACCGGCACAAACGGCAAGACCACCGTTACTTATCTTTTGGAGGCGATCGCCAGAGAGAACGCGCGTGTCCCGGCGGTGATCGGGACGATCAATTATCGCTACCAGGGCCGGATCATCTCCGCCAGGAATACGACCCCCGGTCCGCGGGAAATCAATTCCCTGCTCGACCAGATGAGCGGCGCCGGGGTGGAATATGTTTTTATGGAAGTTTCCTCCCATGCCCTCGAGCAGCAAAGGGTGCAAAGGATCAATTTTCATTCGGCAATCTTTACCAACCTGACGCAGGACCATCTGGACTATCATGGTGACCTGGAAAATTATTTTTTGGCCAAAAACCGGTTGTTTAAAGAACTACCCGGCGGTTCATTCGCGGTGCTGAATGACGATGATCCGTACACGCCCAGGATCAAGGCGGATTTGCACGCCGTCCCGGTGACTTATGGGATCGACAGCAGGCACGCGGAATTCTCGGCCGGAGAAATCAAGCTTGGAGTGGCAGGAACGCAATTTTTACTGCAGAGCCCGGCAGGTAGAATCGGTCTGCAGAGTAAGCTTATCGGCAGGCATAATATATATAATCTCCTGGCGGCTGCGGCCTGGGCAATCAAAGCGGGGTTTGATTTAACCAGGGTGATCAAGGCGATAGAAGGGTTCAATGGCGTGCCCGGGAGGATGGAGGCGGTAAACACAGATAGGGATTTTGCGGTTTTTGTCGATTACGCCCACACCGATGACGCGCTAAAGAATGTGATTTCCGCCTTAAGGGAGATCTGCCGGGGCAGGATCATCGTAGTCTTTGGCTGCGGGGGTGACAGGGACAGGCTTAAAAGGCCGAAGATGGGCGCGGTTTCAAGCGCCCTGGCCGATTTTGTGATTGTTACCAGTGATAATCCGCGTTCGGAAGACCCCGCCCGAATCATCAAAGAAATCACAAAGGGGATCAAAAAAGATAATTTTCTTGTAGAGCCGGACAGGCGCCAGGCAATAAAAAAATCTTTGTCAATGGCCGGCGCAGGGGATATTATATTGATAGCCGGAAAGGGCCATGAAGATTATCAGGTCTTCAAGGACACTACGGTACATTTTGACGATCGAGAGGAAGTTAAGGCATGTTTAAAAGCGGGGAATTAGCCAGGGCCTGCGGCGGCAGGCTGCGTTCCGGAAAAGAAGATTTATCTATCAGGAGTATTTCGACAGACTCGCGCAGCCTGAAGCGCCATTCTGCCTTTGTCGCCATAAAAGGTGACCACTTTGACGGCCATGATTTTATCCCGGCAGCGCTTAAGAAGGGCGCGGTTTGCGTCATTGTCGGTAAAAAGGCAAAGCCGGCGGCGGTCCCGGCGGGTACCTGCGTCATCGAAGTCCCGGATACGCTAAGGGCCCTGGGGGAGATTGCCCGTTATCATCGCCGGAGATTCACTATCCCGGTTATCGCGGTTACGGGCAGTAACGGGAAAACTTCTACCAAAGAAATGGTTGCGCACCTTTTGTCAGCACGATATAATGTGTTGAAGAACGAAGGGACCAAGAACAACCAGATCGGCCTGCCCCTGGCCTTGTTAGGGCTTAATTCCGGACATGATCTCGCCGTCCTGGAGATCGGCTCCAATCATTTCGGTGAAGTGGGGTATCTTGCCGGCATCTGTCTGCCCAATATCGGTATCATTACCAATATCGGGCCTTCTCACCTGGAACATTTTCGCGGCCTGGAGGGTGTTTTTCGGGAAAAGATTTCCCTGGTCCGTAATTTAGAGGGGCCGCGCATCGCCGTTCTTAATGCGGATGACCGGTTTTTAAAAGCGGAAATAAATAAAACCGATAATCCCGTCTTTGTGATTGGGGTGGCGCTGAACCAGAAGGCGGATTTTTGCGTCTCGGCGTTGAAATTCGGTGATCGCGGGATCAATTTTACGGTCAACCGGAAACACTGCTTTGAGCTAAAGAGTCCGGCCAGGCATAATCTCTATAATGCCCTGACGGCAATTGCCGTCGCGCGCATTTTTGGAATAGATTATCAATCCATCGGCAGGAAGCTTTCCGGGTTTAATTTTCCGCAAAGCAGGTTTAATCCGGTCACCTTGAACAACGTCAAGTTTATCGACGATACGTATAATTCAAACCCTTTTTCTTTGAGCCAGGCGCTCCAGAGCCTGGGGGAACTTAAGGTAAAGGGGAGGAAGATCCTGATTATGGGGGATATGCTGGAGTTGGGCGATCAGGAGCTGGATTTTCACGCCCAGGCGGGCAGGGACGCCGCCAGGGTTTGCGACGCCTTGATCGCCGTGGGACGGCTCTCCGAGGAGGCCGCGGCTGCCGCGCGGCAAAGCGGCCTGGACAGTAAGAGGGTTTTTACCTGCCGGTCGGCCGACCAGGCGCGGGAATTCTTATTCGACAAATTATCTCCGGACGGCGATGATATCATCCTGGTAAAAGGCTCGCGCCGGATGAAGATGGAGCAGGTCTTTCGTTAAACCAATCTTTTAGGTACGCTCAAAATGTTATACACTTTACTCTACCCTCTGCACGAGACTTTTTCCTATTTGAATATCTTCCGTTATATTACCTTCCGCGCGGCGATGGCCGCCTTAACCTCTTTTGTCATCAGTATGGTCCTGGCGCCCTGGTTGATTAGAAAACTCAAAGAGCTTAATATCGGAGAGAACATCCGTAAGGAAGACAGCGCCAGGCTGCATCAGCTCCACTGCAGCAAACAACAGACTCCGACGATGGGGGGGATACTGATCCTGGCGGCGGTATTGTTTTCCACGCTGGTCTGGGCGGATATTACCAACCGTTATATCCTTCTGGCTTGTTTTGTCACGGTTTGGCTGGGCCTGACCGGTTTCATGGATGACTATTTGAAACAAATAAAGAAAAAGTCAAAAGGGCTGACCGCTACGGCTAAATTCACCAGCCAGATTTTGCTCGGCTTGATCCTGGGCACGGTGCTTTTCCTCTATCCCGCCCTGAACACAAAACTTTATCTGCCGTTTTTAAAAGGGGTCTCCCTGGAACTCGGGATATTTTATATCTTGTTCGTTATCCTGGTGATTACCGGTTCCTCGAATTCGGTCAATCTTACCGACGGTTTAGACGGCCTGGCGATAGGCTGCGTGATTATGGCCGCGATCGCTTTCAGCATCCTCTGTTATGTTTCGGGAAACCTGAATTTCAGCGAATACCTGTTGATCCCTTACATCCGCGGCAGCGGGGAATTGACGGTTTTTTGCGCCAGTATTTTGGGCGCAGGTTTGGGTTTCTTGTGGTTTAATTGCCATCCGGCATCGATCTTTATGGGGGATGTCGGTTCGCTTGCCTTGGGCGGGGCCTTGGGCGCAGTCGCCATTTTCATAAAAAAAGAAATGCTCCTGGTGATCGTCGGCGGAATATTTGTCCTGGAGGCGCTCTCGGTAATCCTGCAGGTTTCTTCTTTCAAATTCAGAAAAAAACGCATTTTCAGGATAGCGCCTTTGCATCATCATTTTCAGTTCCTGGGCTGGCAGGAAAATAAAGTCGTCGTGCGTTTTTGGATCATGGCCGGACTTTTGGCGCTATTGACCCTGGTCACTCTAAAGACAAGATAAATTTTTTAATATTACCCGGTGTGAAAAACAGCGAATACTTCAAGGGAAAGAATATCACCATTATCGGCCTGGCACGTTCCGGCCTGTCTTGCGCCAATCTTTTGCATGGATTGGGCGCGAGGGTCACGCTTAGCGAATCACAGGATACTCCCCAGATCCATTCTTTTGCCGCCAAGCTTGTTTCCGAAGAAATTAAATACGAATTGGGTAAACATACTCCTGAATTCATCGCAGGCAGGGATCTGGTAGTTGTTTCTCCGGGGGTACCGGATTCGAGTGAAGCGGTCCGCTGGGCGCAAGAACGGAAGATCCCGCTTTATAGCGAGATCGAAGTGGC
>JAQUQA010000080.1 GCA_028716305.1 Candidatus Omnitrophota bacterium
GAAAAGATGAAAAAAGAGATCGTTTTGCCCATTGATCACGTAGTGGTAGAAAAGATCGACGTGCAGGTCAAGATAGAAGTGGTTCAGGAAAACATCCCGGAGGGAAAGATCGCCGTGGATGTCGGTCCAAAAACGGTAGAATTATTCAAGAATAAATTGAAGGGGGCAAAGACCGTAGTCTGGAACGGGCCCCTGGGTATCTTTGAAATGGACGCCTTTAGCAAGGGCACGCAGGAAGTTGCCGAATTTCTCGGTTCACTGCAGGCGACCACGATCATCGGGGGAGGAGATACCGCGGCGGCGATCGCGAAATTCAAACTCGAGAACAAGATGACGCATATCTCTACAGGAGGAGGAGCTAGCCTGGAATACCTGGAGGGCAAAACCCTTCCCGGGGTCGCGGCTTTAGCAAATAAATAAATATGAGGAAAACGATTATTGCCGGAAACTGGAAAATGTATAAAACTATCGTTGAGGCGATCGACCTGTCCACGATTTTAAAGAGGGACCTGTTTGAAGTGGATTTTCAAGCGATCGATGTCGTGCTTTGCCCGGCTTTTACCGCCTTAAGCGAGGTCTCGGAGGTCATTTCGGAGTCAGAGATAAAACTGGGGGCCCAGGATGTCTATTGGCAGGAGGAAGGGGCTTTTACCGGAGAGGTATCCTGCAAGATGCTTAAAGATGCCGGATGTAATTTCGTGATCATCGGCCATTCCGAACGCAGGCAGTTTTTCGGGGAAACAAACGAAACGGTGAACAAAAAATTAAATGCTGTCCTGGGGCACGGCCTGCTGCCCATTCTCTGTGTGGGGGAAAACCTGCAAGAGAGAGAGAAAGGGGTTACTTTTAAGGTGCTCGATGACCATCTGGAAAACGGCCTGAAAGGAATTTCCCAGGATGATCTTTTAAAAACCACCATCGCTTATGAACCGGTCTGGGCCATCGGGACAGGCAAGACGGCCACGCCGCAACAGGCCCAGGAGGCGCACAATTATATCCGTAAAACATTGGCGCGGCTTTATTCCAAAGAAGTAGCCGCGGAAGCCAGGATACAATACGGCGGCAGCGTAAAACCGGATAACATCGGCGATTTAATGCGGCAGCCTGACGTCGACGGCGCGCTGGTAGGAGGCGCAAGCTTATCGGCCGAATCGTTTACGGCTATCGTAAAAAAAGCAGAAGAGGTAAAAAAATGATCCCATTTGTCATCGCTGTTCATGTGTTGATTTGCGTACTGTTAATCATCATTATTTTGATCCAGTCCGGAAGAGGCGGCGGCCTGGTAGAGAATTTCTCAGGGGTCGAATCGATGTTCGGCACAAAGACCAGCACCTTTCTGACCAAATCCACTACAGTGCTTTCCATCGCGTTTTTTGTGACCTGCCTGAGCCTGGCTTTAATCTCGGCCAAACAGAGCCGTTCTTTAATGAAAGGCATTAAAACCCAGCCGGCGGATGCGGCAGCAACTACCCCCGGCTCCGCGCAACCCGCTAGTAAACCCGAAACCCCGGCGCAAAACCCGGTTGACCAGACAACGGCTAAAGAAGGTGCGAACGATCAAAAGCAAAATTCGAAAGAATAATCCGCTTTTGGGTTTGCTTTGCAAGTGTCCCGTAAAAAGACTACTATTACTTATGGTAGTCTTTTTTGTTTTTTCAGGCGCGGTTTACGCCCGGGATTACGGCGATGCCATAGTTTCCGCTTCGATAGCCGATGCCAGGACCTTGATGCCGATACTGGCGTCTGACTCCGCCTCCAGCCAGGTAAGCGGCATGATCTTTAACGGGCTGGTTAAATATAACAAAGATATCCACCTGGTCGGCGACCTGGCAGAAAGCTGGGAGGTCAAAGAGAACGGGTTGGTAATTATTTTTCATCTCAAGAAAGGGGTGCGTTGGCAGGACGGCCACCCCTTTACCGGCCGTGATGTTGAATTCACGTACCGTAAGATGATTGACCCACAAGTCAGGACTCCTTACAGCGGAGACTTCGAACGGGTAAAGAGCCTGGAGCTTTTGGATGACTACACGATCAAACTCACCTATAAAGAACCTTTTGTCCCTGCTCTAAGCAGCTGGGGGATGTCAATCATCCCCGAACACCTTTTGAAGGATAAAGATATCAACGATTCGGAATTCTCCCGGCATCCGGTCGGTACCGGCCCATATAAACTTAAATCATGGAGCACGCAGGATAAGATCGAACTGGTTTCCAATCACGATTATTTTGAGAAAAGGCCGTATCTGGATCGTTACATCTACCGGGTGATCCCCGATGAGGCGACAATCTTCCTGGAGCTGCAAACCCGGAACATCGATTCTGCAGGGCTCACCCCTTTACAATATTCCCGCCAGACCGACGGCGTTTTCTTTAAAAAAAACTTCCGTAAATTCCTCCTGCCGAGCTTTACTTACGTTTACATGGGTTACAATCTTTCCGATCCAAAATTCAAGGACCTGCGGGTACGCCAGGCCCTGAATTATGCCGTGGATAAAGAAGAGATCATTAAAATCGTTCTCTTAGGGTACGGCACGGTTTCCAACGGCCCTTTTGTGCCGCAATTATGGGCCCATAATCCAAAGGTAAAGCCTTGCGAATATGATCCCGAATTGGCAAAAGAGCTCCTGCGGCAGGCAGGTTGGACTGATTCCAATCGGGACGGCTGGCTGGATAAAGAAAAAAGGAAATTCGAATTCACGATCATTACCAACCAGGGAAACCAGGAGCGTATCAAGACCGCCCAGATCATCCAGCGCCGGCTCAAGGATATCGGGATCAAGGTAAATATCAAGGTCGTGGAGTGGAGTGTTTTTATCGCTGAATTCATCGATAAGCGCAATTTTGAAGCTATTATCATGGGATGGTCATTGCCTCTGGACCCGGATAATTTCGATATCTGGCATTCTTCCAAGACCAGGCCGGGAGAATTTAATTTTGTCGGCTTCCAGAATAAAGAGCTGGATTCCCTGCTTGAAGAGGGGCGCCGGGAATTCAATCAGGAAAAACGAAAATCGATCTACTGGCGCATAAACCAGATACTTTACGCTGAACAGCCCTACATGTTCCTTTATGTCCCGGACAGCCTTTCCATATTAAGCAGCCGGTTTGAAGGGGTAAAGCCCGAACCGATCGGTATCGGTTATAATTTTATCGATTGGTGGGTGCCGAAGGACAAGCAAAAGTACAGGGCGGTGCAGTAGAGTCAGAGGGACGAGAGACGAAGGACGAGGGACGAAGAGTCGGTCACAGGTCACAAGCTTCGTTCGGCGTTCAGGGTTCAGCGTTCGGCGTAAATTCAAATCACTTAATCTTACAGCTTACAACTTATAACTTACAGCTGAACTTTAAGTTTTTAGTTAAAAAATGTCATACTACATCATCAAACGATTACTGGGTATCATTCCGCTGCTTTTGGGCATTACTATAATCAGCTTTGTCATCATCCACCTGGCCCCAGGCAAACCCACGCAACTCGAGATGTCCATGAATCCCAAGGTCTCTTATGAGGCAAGGCTGCGTTTGGAAAAACTTTACGGGTTGGATCAGCCTTTGTATCTGCAGTATACCAATTGGCTAAAGCGCTTTGCCAGGCTCGACTTCGGGCCTTCCCTGACCGATAATCGTCCGGTGCTTGATAAAATACTTGAACGGATCCCGGTTACCCTGACCATCAACATCTCAAGCATGTTATTGATCTTTCTGGTCGCCATACCCCTGGGGATCAGAAGCGCGCTTAACCCCGAAGGGGCATTTGATAAGATTACGACTTTTTTCGTTTTCTTATTTTTCGCGGCGCCCACCTTTTGGCTAGCGCTTTTATTAATGAATTTATTCTGCATTACCCTCGGCTGGCTGCCGGTTTCCGGATTGACCAGTCTGGATTTCGAATATTTCGGCCCGGTACGTAAAGCCGTGGACCTGGCCTGGCATTTGACCTTACCGGTCTTTGTATCCAGTATCGGGAGTCTCGCCGGGATCTCGCGTTATATGCGTTCAAGCATGATCGAGGCGCTAAAGCAGCCGTTTATCTATACCGCCCGCGCCAAGGGCCTGCCCAGAAACACAGTAATCTACAAACACGCCTTACGTAACGCCATTCTACCGATTGCCACGATCCTTGGCCTGTCCATTCCGGCGCTTTTGGGAGGCAGTGTGATCTTTGAATCTATTTTCGCCATTCCCGGGATCGGACGGCTTTTTTACGAAGCGGTAATGACACGCGACTTCAACCTGATCATGGCAGAGGTTGTTTTAGGGGCGATCCTGACCATGCTCGGTAATTTGATTGCCGATATCAGCTACGCTTACATCGACCCCAGAATCAGGTATAGAAATGAAAAATAATAAATTACTGACAATCGGGATAATAATCATCTCTGCCTTTGCCCTGATCGCGCTTTTTGCCGGTTTGATCAGCCCCTATGATCCGTCCTTTATCGATCAGGATAACCTGCTCATGAAGCCATCGGCAAAGCATTGGATGGGCACGGATAACCTGGGCAGGGACATTCTTAGCCGGATCATTTATGGAGCGCGGATCTCCTTAAGCATCGGCTTGATCGCCGTCGGAATAGCCACCCTGATCGGCGTGCTCCTGGGGTCAATAGCCGGATATTACGGGGGGATCATTGACGGATTGATCATGCGCCTGGTTGATATCATGCTCTGTTTTCCCACCTTCTTTTTAATTTTGGCAGTAGTGGCAATTTTAGAACCTTCGATTTACAACATCATGATTATTATCGGGTTGACCGGCTGGATGGGCACGGCCAGGCTGATCCGAGCGGAGATCCTTTCCTTGAAAGAAAGGGAATTTATCCAGGCCTCCAGGGCCACCGGCGCCTCTTCCGGCAGGATCATCTTAACCCATCTGGTGCCCAATGCCATCGGCCCGGTAGTGATAAATGCCATCTTGGGAGTTGCCGGGGCGATCCTCCTGGAATCAAGCTTAAGTTTCCTGGGCCTGGGAGTGCAGCCTCCGACGCCCAGCTGGGGGAATATCTTAATCGAGTCAAAATCCACCCTTGGTGTTGCCTGGTGGATAACGGTTTTCCCCGGATTGGCAATATTGATCACAATCCTGGGGTTTAATTTTATCGGAGAGGGAATAAAAAAGAGGATCGGATGACACCGGAAATTTTAGAGATCATTGACCTGAAAGTAGATTTTTGCCTCCAGGGAAAAATCAATCAAGCCGTAGGTGGAGTCTCCTTGTTTATCCGCGATCACGAAACCGTTGTCTTGGCCGGAGAATCTGGTTCAGGGAAAACGGTTACCGCCTTAAGCATTACCGGGATCCTTCCGCCAAATGCCTTGATCGCGCAGGGAAAGATATTATACCGGGGCCGGGACCTTTTGACCCTGGGGGAAGACGCCTTGTCGCGTATCAGGGGTAACCAGATCGCTTATATTTTTCAGGAACCAGGGGCCTACCTGAATCCGGTCCTCAGTATCGGCGATCAGTTGAGCGAAACCATTATCCTGCACCAGGGGCTGACAAAAGAAGCCGCCAGAGAGGAGGCCGCGGAGTTACTGGCACTGGTAAAAATAAGGGACCCCAAAGATATAATACGCAGTTATCCGCATCAACTTTCCGGAGGAATGAACCAAAGGGTTTTTCTGGCCATGGCCCTGGCCTGTAAACCCAGGATACTGATCGCCGATGAGCCGACTACCTCGCTTGACGTAACCGTAGAGGCCAAGATGCTGGAACTTTTGATGGGTCTGAAAAAAGAGATCGGTTTTGCACTGCTTTTTATAACGCATAACCTTTCGATCGCGAAGAAAATAGCCGACAGGATCTACGTCATGTATCGCGGCAAGATAGTAGAGGAAGGGGACCAAGACAAGATCCTTACCCGTCCGGAACATGCCCATACCAAAGAGCTCGTGGCGGCATTTGAAAAGATCGGAAAATTATGAACCAGGATCTATTAACCATAAAAAATCTTTATAAGGACTTTCCCCGGCAGGGCGGGGTATTTAAAAA
>JAQUQA010000081.1 GCA_028716305.1 Candidatus Omnitrophota bacterium
TTGGTAAACTGCTCGATCGAATCCTGCCTGGCCTTGATCTGTTTTCTGATCACCACAACCACTTCACTGTCGTCAAGCTTGTTTTTCTTCTTGGCAAAGGCCGTGTTGATCAGATCGGCGCGCAGGAAACTTAAAACTGATGATTTTAACGCGTCTTTCTGTTTCATCGCCTGCTTGTAATCGTCAAGGATCTTATCTTCCAGCATGCTTCCCCCTTCTTTCAATTTAAAAAACCACGCTCTTTCTGAATTCAGCGAGACGGCGCTCCAGGTCCCGGCGCGTAAATAAAGCGGTCCGTTTTAAACCAAAACCTTCGATATTATATGAGGCGGCTACCGTACCATAGGCCAATGCTTTTTTCAGGACGGAGGAATTGATCTTTCCGGTACGTGCCAGGTGCCCCATAAACCCTCCGGCAAAGGTGTCCCCTGCCCCGGTAGGATCAACCACCTTTTCCACCGGATAGCCCGGAAGAGAACAGATGAATTCATCGCCACAAAACAACACACCGTGCTCGCCTTTTTTCACCAGGACCATCTGCGGGCCGAACCTCAACAAAGACTTGGCCGCCCTGACCAGATTGGTTTCTCCGGATAACTGCCGGGCCTCCTGGTCATTGGCGACGAAGATATTCACTTTCTTCAAAAGGGACAAAAGCGAAGCCCGTTTATTGTTAATCCAGTAATTCATACTGTCTAAGGCGACCAGCTGCGGGGAATGCATGTGCCCCAAGAGATGCTTCTGCAAATCGGGATCAATATTGGCCAGGAAAATGTTCTTGATCCGTCTTTGCGCGTGCGAGACGCTTGGCCGGAAGGCCAGAAGCACGCCCAATTCAGTGCTTAAGGTAAGCGCTGAATTCAGGTCTCCGGCATACTCTCCGCTCCATTGGAAGGTCTTGCCCGGCGAACGGATCAGGGAACTTAAGATCAACCCCTTTTGCCGCAAGAAATCAATGTGTTTCTGCGGAAAGTCTTTTCCCACGATAGCCACCAGGTTGACCGTGGTGAACAACCTGGCAGACATGGAAAAATGCACTGCCGACCCCCCTAGAATCCTGCTCCTTGTCCCGCAAGGGGTCTTTACCGTATCCAATGCTACAGTCCCTAAAACCAGTATGCTCATTTTATAAAAAGTAGTGCCAGTACGCCTATTAAGATACAATAATATCCGAAATAATGCAACTTTGTTTTACGGATTATCAGCCGCAGGATCCAGAGGGCCAATAATCCGAAGATCAGGCTGGCAAAAAATCCCGCGCTAAGATTTACCCCGTTGCCCTTCAATGACAGGCCGATCTCTCCCCATTCCAGGACGGTTGCCCCGATGATCGCCGGCAGGAATATTAAAAAAGAAAACTTAAAACTTGTCTGGCGGTCCACCTTGCGAAACAATAATGTGGAGATGGTCATCCCGGAACGCGATATCCCGGGGATAATCGCGATCGCCTGGGTAAAACCCAGAATAATCGCGTCTTTGATCCCGATAACCTTGCTTTTCGAATCCATGAATTTCCTCGCCCAGATCAGGATCAGGCCGTTAAAGACCAGGGCAAGGGCCACCAGACGCCAGGAAGTAAAGAGCCTTTCAAAGAAACCCTTGCCCGCCAGGCCGATTGCCCCAGTAATCAAAGTAACCACCAGGATAAGCAGCAAGGTCGATCTGTCCCTGATTGCCGCGATAATATCTTTATAAAAAAAGATTACCACGGCGGCAACACTGCCTAAATGCAATACCAGGGTAAGGGCGATCTCTTCACCGGAGAGCCCGAATAATTTTTGCATAATCACCAGGTGCCCGGAGCTGCTCACCGGCAAAAATTCGGTCACCCCCTGAAGCATTCCGAGAAAAATATACTTTAACATCGCCTTTTAAAAACCTCCCCCAAGCCTATTGCTTATAGACCTCTTTGATCGCCAGCGTCACCAACAAGGCATCCCAATCATGCCGAAGCAGCTCTTCGCGCAGTTGATCGCTGCCAAGGCCAGCCAGTTTTTTCCTGGAAACAAAATCAATCAATACCTCCAGATTATACCGCTGATTCTCGCTCAAAATCTCCGCGGCAGGTTCTTCCTGGTCCGGATGGTTGGCAAAATAGGCTTTTGCCGCCAGGAATAACGGCAGAAGCAGGATAAACAGCGCTCCCGAAAAAAGATAAAGGCTGGACTTTCCGAAAAGATACGGTGAAACCCCGAGAAAAACATTGAAAAGATAATGCGCGACAATTACCGGGATGATCCCGTATCTTAAGAATACGAACCCAAACACAATCCCCAGTATCGTGACCTCAATGCTCCTGAACCATACCGGATACACCGCGTACTGCGAATGTCCGATCCCCCAGATCAAAGCAGCGAAAATTACCGCCAAAAGCGTATTTTTCAGATACTTCTTTGCCCAGCTGACCCCAAAAAGGCGAAAGATCACTTCTTCCTGAAAACCGGCGGTGATCCCGATGACAAAAGCGGTAAAGAACGGCACGTAGGCCGAGGAGAACTGCGTCAAACTGGACCAGGTCTCCCAGACCCCCAGGTACCTTTGCCCCATCCGGAAGATGATTGCCTGCAGCCCCAGAAAAACCATAAAACAGAGGTACCCGAACAACACCCCCCTGGCCAGGGCGCGGCTTAAAAATGAGGCACGCAGGAAATGCCAGAAAGAACTGTACTGCTTATCAGGAAACGCCTCCCGGCGCAGAAACTCTCCCGCTACTCCGGGTAAAATGATCAACACTGTAAATATCGTCAGGCTGATCAGGACCTTTACCAGGTAGATGCCGAAAAACGCGGAAAACGATGAAGTAGTGGGATAAACCGCCAGCAGGCTTTGAAAGTCGTTGAACCACGAGAACAGGTTAAGCGCTATGATGACCAGCGCCGCCAACCAGAAAAAGTTCCGGCAGGCCGGCATCAGGACGCTGTCTTTTCTTTTCAGTAAAATAATGATTGAACAGCCCAGAATGAAGGTAAGCGCGAGAAAATGGATGGTATATAAATAATCCCCGAGAACCGCTTCTTTGGCGATCTGCCGGCCGAATTTTTCAGGAAGATCCAGTGCCCCCCGGTAAAAACCCCTGACCTCTTCTCCGGAAACCGTTGCTCCCAGAAGCAGCTTCGCCGCCCCCGCATCATTACCCCAGGGGATACGCGCCCCTTTTCTCTCCCAGGAAAAGGCGTAATCGGTCCTTAACTCATAACGCTTTGTTTTCTCTTCATGAAAATCGTAGTCGGCAAAATCGATCCCAAAGTTACGCCTGAGAAAATCTTCTGCCAGGGTCCTGGCGGCATCTTTCTCGATCAGGGGCCGAGCCGCCACCTCTTCGATGGCATGCACAAAACCTATCACCTGGGAGGTTTGCGGGCTGATCTCGATGCTATACTCTTCTTTCTGATACGGCCTGAAGAAACGTACCTCCCAGGAAAAAAGATCGTAATTATACTTTTTTATGAAATCCCGCTGGCCGTTGATCCCTAAGGTCTTCTGAAGATAACAGTCTGACCCGGCGTCGCTTTTAAAGACCACCGCCTTGCGGTAATCCCGAGTATCGACTTTTAAGGAGGCAAGGTAGTTTTGCGCGATAGACAAAGCCTGCCCTCTGTCTACCGAAAGGTCAACACAGGAAAGCCGCGGGTAACCAAATTTAAACCAGGCTCCGGCGAAGAACAGCGCCAGCAGGCCAAAAGCAACCCATTCCCTTAAAGTGATTTTTTTCATCGGCTCAACGGTTTTTCTGCAAGAAATCCAGAAGGTCTTGCGGTAACTGAGAATTAACCCGGATAATCTTTTTGCTTACCGGATGAACAAATTCCAGTTGCTTGGCGTGCAGGAATACCCTTTTGGCCTTCAGCGGGAAGTCCCTGCGAAAGGCGAACCTGGTCTCCCCCACCAGCGGATGTCCGATACTCTTGAAGTGCAGGCGAATCTGGTTTTTTCTTCCGGTCAAAGGAATTACTTCAGCCATCGCAAAATGCTTACCTTGTTCAACCACCCGATATTGCGTTAGCGCAGGCCTGCCATCCAACGGAGAATCTATCCTGCCTTGGGGGCTCTTCAAAACGCCTTGCACCAGGGCCAGGTAAAGTTTCTTCACTTTTTTCGCCGCAAACTCATCCATCATTTTTTTCTGCAGCGACTTGCCTTTCGCGTAAATGATCAGCCCGGAGGTTTCCCTGTCCAGGCGATGACAGGGATGGAGCCGGTAAGCGATACCCCGCTCTTTAAGATCGTCATTCAGGATACTACCGAGGGTGCGCCGGTCTTTTCCGGGGGCCGGAATAACTATCAAACCGGATGGCTTATCCGCCACCAGCAACCAATCGTCCTCATAGACAACCGGGATGTTCATCGGCTTTAAATAATTTCCAGCATCCTGTCAATAGCCTGTTTGGCGCGCACGCGGATCTCCGGACTCACCCTTACCTCTTCTTTCAGCTCCTCAAGCGCCCAAAGAATCTTCTCCTGGGTGGTACGTTTCATATTCGGGCAGACTGCCGCCTCGGTTGCGGGATAAAACTCCTTGGTCGGGTTATCTTTCTTGAGCCGGTAGATCAACCCCACTTCGGTAGCCACGATGATCTCCTTGGCCGGGGTTTCCTTGGCAAATTTGCACATCAGGCTGGTAGAAAGCACTTCATCCGAGAGGGCCAATACCTCAGGCAGGCATTCCGGATGAGCTACTACCTTGGCTTTAGGATGAAATTTTTTTTCGCGCTTAATATCTTCGGGAAGAATCTTCGCGTGCGTGGGGCAGAATCCTTTCCAGGCGATCAATTTACGGCCGGCCCTGCGGGAGGCATAGTCGGCCAGGTACTTATCCGGGATAAAAATAATCTCTTTTTTATCCTTGAGGGCGTTGACCACCGCCACGGCATTTGTCGAAGTACAGCAATAATCAAGCTCGGCCTTGACCTCCGCAGAGGTATTCACATAGCCGATCACCGCCGCCTCGGGGTGTTCCCCCTTAAGCCTCCTGACGTCTTCGGCTTTGATCATGTTCGCCATCGGACAGCCGGCATTGATATCCGGCATGATGATTTTTCTCTCCGGGCAGATAATCGAAGCGGTCTCTGCCATAAAATAAACCCCGCAAAAAACAATGACTTCGGCATCGGTCTTTGCCGCCCGGCGGCTTAATTCCAATGAGTCCCCGTGAAAATCAGCCACGTCCTGCACCTCGGGCAGCTGATAATTATGCGCCAGGATAACGGCGTTACGCTTCTTCTTCAGCTCCCTGATCTTGACCTCTAGATCCCTTAACTCTTTAATCGTCTTCATTGATCACCTTTTCAATTATTCCGCCTCCGATGACGGTATCGTTGCTGTAAAGCACGGCCGACTGGCCGGGGGTCACGGCAAACTGGGGTTCCTTAAAAATAACTTTTAGCTTTTTCCTTAAAGGAGTGACCTTTGCCCGGGTGTCCCGATGATTATACCTTATTTTGATCTTTAGCGCAATTTCCTTCTCCAGGGGCCCATTGACAAAATGCAGGTCCTTGAGTAATAACCCCTTGCCGGAAACGTCCTGGCGGCGGCCGAGGACCAGACGGTTATTTGGCGCGTCTATCCTGACCACATAGGCCGGATATCCCGTGGCAATCCCGATACCCTGCCTTTGGCCGACGGTATAGAAGGCTATACCCCTGTGTTCCCCCAGGAGATTACCCTCTAAATCGACTACCGCTCCGGGACGGATCCCCTTCTTGAGCCTGGCCGCCAAAAAACTCCGATAGTCATCTTGCGGCAGGAAACAGATCTCCTGGCTCTCTTTTTTTTGGGCAACGGCAAGGCCGTTTTCCCGGGCAATCTGCCTTACCGCGGGCTTGCTCAGCCCACCCACGGGAAAAAGTATCCGCCGTAATTGTTTCTGACCCAGGCGATAGAGAAAATACGACTGGTCCTTATGCTTATC
>JAQUQA010000082.1:0-3284 GCA_028716305.1 Candidatus Omnitrophota bacterium
CGATCACAAAAGACGTAACCGATTCCGCGCTATTATTGAATGCGATTTCCGGTTTTGACCCGCTTGATTCCACCTCGGTCAATCTGGATGTTCCGGATTATACCAAATCGCTGGTAAATGATCTGCGCGGGTTAAAGATAGCTATTCCCAAAGAGTATTTTGTTGAGGGCATGGATAAAGAGGTCAAACAGGTTATTAACCAGGCTATTGAACAGCTTAAATCCCTGGGGGCCACGGCTAAAGAAGTGAGCCTGCCGCATACCCAGTACGCGGTCCCGGTTTATTACATTGTCGCTACCGCCGAGGCAAGTTCTAATCTGGCCAGATTTGACGGAGTGCAATACGGCTTCAGGTCGCCGGAAAAGAATGCCGCGGAAGGCGGGCTGATCGGAATGTATAAATCCAGCCGCGGAAAGGCGCTGGGCGCGGAGGCCAAAAGAAGGATCATTCTAGGGACTTTTGGCCTGTCACACGGTTATTATGATGCTTATTATTTGCGTGCCCTGAAGGTAAGGACCCTGATCAAGCAGGATTTTGATAAAGTTTTCGGAGAATTTGATTGCGTCGTGACGCCTACTTCCCCGACAGCCGCTTTTAAAATCGGAGAAAAGAGCACGGACCCTTTGAAGATGTATCTCTCCGATATTTACACGATTTCCGCTAATCTTGCCGGGATCCCCGCGCTCTCTGTGCCTTGCGGTTTCACCGCGGCGGGGCTGCCTGTAGGGTTGCAGCTTTTGGCCAAACCGTTCGCCGAAGAGACGTTGATCAAAACAGCTTACACTTACGAACAAAATACGCCATGGCACAAAATGAAGCCAAAATTATGAGTTACGAAGCGGTCATCGGGCTGGAGGTCCATGTGCATTTAAAGACCAGGACCAAGGCCTTCTGCGGATGCTCTACGGAATTCGGCAGTGAGCCTAATTCGCAGGTCTGTCCGGTTTGCCTGGGTTTCCCCGGGTCCCTGCCGGTACTAAACCGGCTCGCCCTGGATTACGCGGTCAAGACCGGGTTGGCCCTGAATTGCCGGGTCCGTGAATTCACAAAGTTCGACCGGAAGAACTATTTTTATCCCGATCTGCCGAAGAACTACCAGATTTCGCAGTATGACCTGCCGGTTTGCCAGGAAGGGTATCTCGAGATAGATATCGAAGAGAGGACCAAGCGTATCGGAATCACCCGGGTCCATCTTGAGGAAGACGCGGGTAAGCTGATCCATAAAGATAATATCAGTTTGGTCGATTTTAACCGCGCCGGGGTGCCTTTGCTGGAAATCGTCAGCGAACCGGATATGAATTCCGCGCAGGAGGCTTATGAATACCTGCTTTTATTGAAAAGTATTTTAGAGTATCTTGAGGTCTCTGATTGCGACATGGAAAAAGGGTCATTGCGCTGCGACGCCAATATTTCCGTGCGCAAGAAAGGGGAGGTTACCCTGGGGACAAAGGCGGAATTAAAAAACATGAATTCTTTTAAAGGCGTGCGCGACGCCCTTGATTACGAGATCAACCGTCAAATCGCGGTTTTAGAAGAGGGGTCAAAAGTAATTCAGGAAACCAGGCTTTGGGACCCCAAGGCCCTCAAGAGCGTCCCTATGCGTTCCAAGGAAGAGGCAAAGGATTACCGTTATTTCCCGGAACCCGACCTGCCGCCGTTTATTGTCAGCAAAGAAAAACAGGAGGAGATTGCCGGGCAGATCCCCGAATTACCCAGGAAGAAGATGGCGCGTTTCTCCGGCGAATACGGGATATCGCCTTACGAGGCCAAGATACTGGTTGGTTCAAAGAAAGATTCTTTGTTTTTTGAAGAGTGCCTTAAGGGGTATCCCTCCAAAGATAAAAAATTCCTGGTCAATTGGCTGGTTGGCCCGTTATTTTCCGAGGCGAACAGCCGCTCTACCGCGGTAAGCGATTTAAAAATAAAGCCCGCCGATATCCTGGCCCTGGTCGCCTTTGTGGAGAAGCAGGAGATTTCCCAACTCTCGGCAAAAACAGTTTTGACCAAGATGCTGGATACCGGGAGCTCTCCGGCGGACCTGATCAGAGAAAACAACCTCGCGCAGATCTCCGATTCAGGCAGCCTGGATGGTTTCGTGGAAGAGGCGATCAAGGAGAACCCCAAATCAGTCGCGGATTACAAGCAGGGCAAGCTTAACGCCCTGATGTTCCTGGTTGGGCAAACGATGAAGAAGAGCAAGGGAAAAGCGAATCCCAAGGTAGTTCAGGAAATTTTAAAACGGAGGCTGGCAGATGTTTAAAAAGATATTTATCGGGATAACCGCGGGGGTGATCACCTTTTCATTCACTACCCTGGCGGTTTCGGGATGGGACAAAAAAAAGAAGGATGAGCTTTACCGCGAGGTCCAGCTTTTTTCCAGCACCCTGGCGATTATCCAAAGCGACTACGTGGATGAGGTCAAGCCTAAGGATATGATCTATGGTGCGCTCTCCGGAATGCTTTCTTCTCTGGACCCGCACAGCCAATTCATGGATCCGGATACCTATAACGAGTTAAAAGTCGATACGGAAGGAAAATTCGGCGGGTTGGGTATTGAAATTACCAGCAGGGACGGTCTGCTTACCGTGGTAACCCCCCTGGAAGATACCCCTGCCTGGAAGGCCGGTATCAAGGCCCAGGACCGTATCGTAAAGATCAATAATGAATTGACCCGGGATATGACCTTGACAGACGCGGTAAAGCGGCTGCGCGGCAAGCCGGGCGACCCGGTAAACATTACGGTATTGCGCGAATCGGAGAATAAGCTTTTGGATTTCAAGATCGTGCGCGATACGATCAAGATCGTGGATATCAAGGAAGCCAGGATACTGGAAGACGGGATCGGTTACATGCGGCTGGTAGAATTCAGGGAAAATACCGCCAGGAATTTTTCCAATGCCTTTAATAAGCTGAACAAGCAGGGGATGCGGGCCTTTATCCTTGACTTACGCAATAACCCGGGGGGCCTGCTTGACGATGCCGTAAAGGTAGCGGAAAATTTTATCAAAAAAGGCGGAATGATTGTTTATACCAAAAGCAAAAACGGCCAGCAGAACCTGGAATTCATCGCCGGAGGCAATAAGCCGGAGCTTGATCTTCCGATGGTGGTGATGATCAACGCCGGCTCGGCTTCGGGAAGTGAAATTGTGGCCGGGGCCCTGCAGGACTATAAGCGGGCGATCATTGTGGGGACCAAATCTTTCGGTAAGGGTTCGGTGCAGACGGTAATCCCGCTTAGCGACGGTTCGGCCCTGCGGCTGACTACCAGCAGGTATTTTACCCCT
>JAQUQA010000082.1:3384-5846 GCA_028716305.1 Candidatus Omnitrophota bacterium
TATTGCCGGGGGGTTTCCAATCATATGGGGTCCCGGGCCACCGGCGATATACGCACGATGAAGATCGTTTTCGGGGAGCTTAAGAAGCGCAGGCTTTTTTTTCTGGATAGCCTGGTTTCTTCGAGTTCGGTCTGTTCGGCATTGGCAGGCCAGATGGACCTGCCTTTTGCCAAGAGGGATATTTTTCTTGATAACGAAGAAGACGCGCAGTATATCTCAAGACAGTTGCAGAAATTGAAATCCAGGGCCAGGACCCAGGGTAAGGCAATCGGCATCGGCCATGACCGTCCGGTAACCCTGGCGGTCCTAAAAGAAGAACTACCCAAGTTGGAAAAAGAAGGTTACAAGATCGTCTTTGTTTCGGAGATGGAGAAATAATGTATGTTTTAGGGATTGAAACTTCCTGTGATGAGACCTCCGCGGCGGTAGTCGAATCCGGCAGGAGGGTCGTTTCCTGCCAGATAAGTTCCAGCCTGGAATTTCATAAAAGATACGGCGGGATAATTCCCGAGATCGCTTCCCGCAAACACCTGGAAACCATTGTCTATGTCGTCGAATCGGCCTTTTCTAATTCAGGGGTCAAGCCGAAACAAATCAAGGGGATCAGCGTGACATCCGGGCCGGGGCTGGTGGGTTCTTTACTGGTGGGAGTTTGTTTTGCCAAGGCATTGAGCTTGAGCTGGGGGGTCCCGCTTTTAGGGGTCAACCATCTTTACAGCCACATTTATTCCGTTTTTCTTGCCGGCAAGAAGGTGAGTTTTCCTTTTGTCGCGCTGATTGTTTCCGGCGGCCACACCAGTTTGTTTTACGTTAAGGACTTTGACCGCATCGAGCCGATCGGCGCTACTGCCGATGATGCCTGCGGTGAGGCATTTGATAAGGTTGCCAAGATCCTCGGCCTGGGGTATCCGGGCGGGCCGTATATCGAAAAGGCCGCCTGCGGAGGGAACCCGCAAGAGGTAAAATTTTCCTGCGGAAATACAAAGAATCCTCTGGATTTCAGTTTCAGCGGTATAAAAACCGCGGTCTTATACCGCTGTCGTGCCATGAAATCGCGTAGCCGCAAGGAGATCGCCGATATCGCCGCTTCATTCCAGGAAACGGTTATCGAATCTCTGGTCGATAAGGCATTGCTGGCCTGCCGGAAGAAAAGGGTAAAACACCTGGTTCTGGGGGGCGGGGTGGTCGCCAATGGCCGGTTGAGGGAAAAATTCAACAGCTCTGCTTTACAGGCGGGGGTAAAAGTTTATTTCCCGGATAAGAAACTTTGCATGGACAATGCCGCGATGGTCGCCGGGATGGGTTATCAGCTTTTTAAGAAGGGTTATCGCTCCGGCTTGGATTTAAACGCCGGATTGAATTAACCAGGGGCTTAAGCGGTCATTAAAAAAAGGAGCGCCGGATGATTACTGACAGCCAGATTATTTTAAGGTTGGTCCTGACGATGGTTCTCAGCGGTTCTGTCGGTTTGGAAAGACAACTGCAAAGAAGGATCGCCGGATTGCGCACGCATATCCTGGTCGCGCTGGGATCCTGCCTTATCATGTTGACATCCCTGTATGTTTTTGATATATATAATCGTATGGCCAATATCGATCCCGCGAGGATCGCCGCCGGTGTTATTACCGGTGTCGGCTTCCTGGGGGCGGGAACGATCATGCGTTCAGAGGGCGGGGTCAAGGGGTTGACCACTGCGGCCAGCCTTTGGGTAGTTGCCGGTATCGGTTTGGCTGTTGGTTGCGGCTTTTACAGCGCCGCGATGTTCTGCACCGCGCTGGTGTTGATCGCGTTGTTTTTTTTAAGGCACCTGGAGGATAGATTCCTGCCGGCCAAAGACCGCGGTTAAGGCAATAAGGCGCCTGTTTACTAAAAGGAGGTGACGGATATGGCAGCTTTTCGCAAGAAAGTAGAAGAGAAGATACTTGATGTCGATGCTTCAATGCAGGGTAACCTAAGTTTTCGTGACCCGGTGAACATACGCATAAACGGGAAATTCGAAGGCAACCTGGATACAAAGGGTAATCTGACCATTGCTTCGACGGCTAACGTTGCCGCGGATATTGTCGGAGACAATATTATTATCGGGGGCAGGGTGCGGGGCAAGATCACCGCCAAGGAAAGATTGACCCTTTTACCTACGGCAATCGTGGAAGGCGATCTTTATCCGGCAAGGCTCAATATTACCGAAGGCGCGATATTCGAGGGGCGCTGCCTGATGCTGCATGATTTCTTAAACGCGGAAGAACTGGCCAGATACCTCGAGGTGGATTTGAATTCTATATTGGAATGGGCCAACAGCGGAAAGGTCCCGGCTTCCCGTGACGGGGAAGACTGGAAGTTTGACCGCAAGACCATCGATTCCTGGATCGCCTCCGGCAAAGTCGGTAAATAAGGAAAGGGCTAATGACTGAAGAAAAACTTTTGAACATCAGGGATGTCTCCGAGATCCTCGGGCTTTCCGA
>JAQUQA010000083.1 GCA_028716305.1 Candidatus Omnitrophota bacterium
CATCTCATTTTTACGGCAGAAAAAGAGAGTTTATCCATATCGAAAGATTGGCCAATCTGCATAAAATTCCGGCACACGGGTTTAAGGTAATTTGTTTTCCTGTGCGGATTAAGGATACGGGAGCGGCCTGGGCCAGGGCAGTGGCTATCGTAGAAGCATAAAGCTTAAAGCGCAAAGTTTAAACGTAAAGCTTTTAAGCGTTTTATACTTTACACTTTAGTTTTGCGCTTTACGCTTTGAATTTTGCGCTTACTTTACTAATATAGGAGGTAATACCATGGGCCATACCTGCAACTCCATCATCATCAACGCACCCTATGATTTAATTTTCGACATCTCAAACGATATCCCGCGCTGGACAGAGCTTTTCGGCACAGAGTATAAAAAAGCCGAGGTAGTCAAGAAAGAAGGTAATAAGATCACCTTTAAATTGACCGACGATGAAGACAACACCTGGCAGTCATGGCGCCTGTTGTTCAAGGATAAATTCTTTGCCTACGCCGAAAAAGAAGAACCGAAGTTCCCCTTTAAATATATGAAGATCGTCTGGCTGTATACCCCGAAGCCCGAAGGGGTTGAAATGAGCTGGATCCAGCATTTTGAAATGGATGAAAAGGCGAAGTTCAAGGACGAGCAGGTCGAAGGGTTCATTAATAAGCATTCCCAGGATAACTTGAAGATATTCAAGGAAGTTATTGAGAAGGAAGCGAATAAACAAGCGTAAAGCTAAAAGCGCAAAGCGTAAAACTATGGTGTAAAACGTAAAACTTTGCGCTTTGCGCTGTAGTTTTGCGCTTTAAACTTTGCGCTGATTATGAATAGATTGACATTTATCATCCTTTGCCTGGAAGGCGCGGTGCTTTCTTTTAGCGTGGCAGCCGCGGCGGCCCTGGTTCCTTCGATCGCCAGGGATTTTGCTCTTTCCCAGTTTATTGTCGGCAGGATCATTTGGATCTATATGCTGCCTTATGGCCTGGCGGCGCTCGTCTATGGCCCGCTGGCGCGCAGCTTCGATGCCAAGAAGATAGAACTTATCTGTCTGTTTGGATTCTGTCTGGCCAGCCTGTTTGCCGGGTTATCCGGAGGTATCCGCATGCTTTTTGCCGCCAGGTTTTTTATGGGGGTCTTCGGTGCCTCGGTGGTCCCTTTAGCCCTGATCCTGATTGCCAGGCAGATGGGGGCCTCTGGGCGCGGCAAGTTCGTGGGGATCTTTTTCGGCGCTACTTTTGTGGCCTCGCTTACCGGCCTGATATTGAGCGCCGTGCTGGATTGGCGGTTAAACTTTATTATCCCGGCACTCTGCGGTTTCCTGCTCTTGCCGGTAATGTATTTTTACCTGCCCTCTTTTGAGCCGGAGAGAGGAAAGATCAGGATCAATTACCTGCGGGCGCTGAAAGATAAAACAGTAATTAATATTTTTTCCTATATATTTATCATCAGCCTGCTTTATCACGGGGTCCAGCAGTGGCTGGGGGTATATTTTTCCAGAGAGTTATTTTTGAACCAGTTCGCCATCAGTCTGTTGGTGACCCTGACCAGTTTAAGCGGAGTTTTCGGAGAAGTTGCCGGGGGATGGTTAGCCGACTCGCTGGGCAGGAGAAAGACAATCAATCTGGGGGTAGCCTTGATGGCTGCCGGCGTATTTTCCCTGGTTTTTAAAATGCCGGTTTTTGCCTTGGCGCTGGTGATGATCGCCTGGGGGGCGGGATGGACCTTTAACCACTGCGGGATCTCTACCGTGATCACGGATCTGCCCAAGGAATTCTTGAATGAAGCCGCAAGCCTAAACAGCAGCGTGCGTTTTATTTCCGGAGGGCTGGGCGTTTTTTTGGGCGGCCTGATCCTGCAAAGAAGTTTTATTCTGGGTTTCATTATATTTGCTCTGGCATTAATCTCATTACTGATTGTTTCGAAAAAAATATCCAGTTCCGTATAAATAAGCCATAGAGGAGGAGTGAAATGACTGATTTAAAAGGTAGATCGGCGATTGTTACCGGTGCCAGCCGGGGGATCGGCAAGGCCCTGGCCTGTACCGCGGCAAGCCTCGGGATAAACCTGGCCATAGCCGCGCGCCAGGAGGGCCCGCTAAAAGAAACCGCTAAAGAGATATCCGATAAATATAAGGTAAAGGTACTGCCGGTGCCTTGCGACGTCACGAAACTCAAGGACCTGGAGAACCTGGTTGACTCCGCCAAGCAGCAATTCGGAAAAATCGACATCCTGATCAATAATGCCGGGGTCTCCAGCCAGTATCCCTTTCCTCAGCAGCCACTGGAGGATTTTGAGAAACTTGTGCATACCAACTACCTGGGTTATGTGCGCTTGATTCGCCTGGTGATTAATGATATGATAAAGAACAAATCCGGGGCGATCATCAACATGGTTTCCGGATCTACTCTCTGTGACCCTTTACCGCGGAATTTCATTGTTTACAGCTCTTTAAAAGTAGGCCTGCGCGCCTTTTCCAAAGCGCTATTTTGGGAATTGCGCGATCAGGGGATCAAGGTGACTTCGCTTCTCCCGGGAGTTACCGATACGGATCTCACCGGAAAACTTCAGGAGGTTACCAGTGATACCTCCAGATTAATGAGTACCGAGGCAATCGAAAATGCGGTTAAGTTCGCCTTGACCGTTCCGGCAAATGTCTGCCCGCTGGAAATATCGGTGATTAATCAGCAGACTCCCTGGACTGCGCCGGTAATTCCTTTTAAGCAGGACCATCCGGATAAATAGGCCGGGAAACGCAGTAAATTCAGCGAAAATTGAAAAAAGGAGGGGAAGATGAGAACTTTGTTTTTGGTGGTTTGTCTGGTGTTTGGATTGATGTTTTCTTGTTTTGCCCAACAGAATGGTAATTTGGCCCTTGATAGTTTTGAGGTGGTGGTTTCCGGAGGCCCGGAAGGCACCGTTGATTTCGGGGCAGGAAACGGTTCCAATGTTACGGTTGAGGCCGCTACCGATATTGCGCATGGAGGAAAGCAGGCCTTAAAAGTGACTTATGATGCCGTCTCCGGAGGTTATATTTTCGTGGCCAGGGGGTTTGACCTGGACGCGAAGAACACGGGATGGCTGGTCGAGCCCAAAGAGATCAGATGGAGAGATTATCAGGGCGTAGCTTTTTATTGTTACGGCAGCAATTCCGGGACAAAATTCGCTTTTGACCTTTGCGATGACTCCAATGAATTATGGCGCTTTATCTTCGAGGACAATTTTACCGGATGGAAGAAAATCGAATGTCCCTTTAGCGGTTTTCAGGTTCGCACCGATTGGCAGGCCGATGACGCATTTAAGAACGACAAGCTGGATTTTCCGGTCAAGAGCTATCAGTTTGAACCTCTACCGGTGGCAGCCGGCACCATTTATTTTGACGACGTGGAGTTATTTAAGTAAACGGCATGGATAAACAAGATCAGAAAAGCCTGAAGCTCCGCTACCTGGTTTGGCTGTATAAGAATACCAAGGAAGCGCTGGATAAAACGGACCGAAAATTCACCCAGTTGGAAATTGACAGGTTTATTCTGAAAGAGCTAAAAAAAGCCTGTAAGGATAAAAGGTTCCTTCCGCAAGTCGCAGAGTTCGAGGAATATATCCGCGTCAAAGAAAAAGACGCGGCGAACTTGAAATATCCTTTCGGACAGCTGAATCCCGATTATTCCTTTTTGGCCCTCAAGCTGCGGGCGGTCGAAAAAGCCATTAGCGCGGAATTCGGCAGGGCGGTTTTGGCGCAGACCAAGGCTACCTACGAAAAAGAAATGCTTCGGCGGATAATGGAAGAACGGCAGGAAAAAAGATAGCCCGGAATGAAGATGAAGCCAGCCTTTGAATTCTTGCTGATATTCGTGCTGCTGGGGGCTTTTGTTTCCTACTTAAGGATTACCGAGAGGCGTCTGCTTTTTTATCCCGATCGTCATATAGATTTTACTCCCCGCCATATCGGGCTTGATTACCAGGAAGTTTTTTTGAAAACCAGCGATCAAGTGGATATCTTTGCCTGGTTTGTGCCTTGTGCCCAGGCGGAGTGGACGGTGCTTATCTGCCACGGCAATGCCGGCAATATCAGTCATCGTCTGGAAAAAATCAATTTTTTCCATAATCTGGGCTGTAATGTTTTGATCTTTGATTACCGGGGTTATGGCCTCAGCCAAGGGAAACCTTCGGAAAAGGGGTTTTACCGTGATGTCCGCTCGGCCTATAGCTATCTGGTAGAGAGGGGTGTTTCCCAGGAGAGGATTGTCGGTTTTGGAGAATCCGTGGGTGGGGCGGTGATCATCGATTTGGCCGTCGAACATAAGCTCGGGGCCTTGATCGTAGAAAGCACGTTTTCCGACTTCCGGGACATGGTGCGGTTGTTTTACCGTTACCTGCCGCATTGGCTCTTTTCCAGCCGCTTCGATTCTCTATCGAAGGTCAAGCGGATCGATTGTCCGAAGCTGTTCATCCACAGCCGTAACGACGAAATTGTCCCTTACCAGCTGGGTAAGAAACTTTATGAAAGCGCCGCCTCGCCTAAAGAATTCCTGGAGGTCCGCGGCGGGCACAACAGCTGTTTTTTTGAGTCAGAGGAATTGTTAAAGCAACGGGTCGGAGAGTTTTTGACCGGCCTTTTAGGACAAAAAGATGCAAATAATTGACAGTCATTGCCATTGGTTGCCTCAGGAAATAATCGCCAACGCGCATTTTTTCCATAAGGGCTGGGGCGAGATCGAGGCCCATCTGCAAATGATGGAAAAGTCCGGCATTTCTTCTTCGGTGCTTAGTTACCCTACTTCGGACGCGCACCTGAAACTGGGTAGTTTCAGCGAAGTGGCGCATATCTTTAACGATAATGTCTCTGGGGTGATCCGGCGTTACCCGAAGAAGTTCATCGGTGCCGCGGTTTTACCCGTAGACAATACCAGGGATATGCTGGAAGAACTTAAGCGGGCCACCCAGGAGCTGGGGTTCCGGGCGGTCTCTTTGGCCTCCAGTTATAACGGCAAGTATCTCGACGACGGCATTTTTTTGCCGGTTTTGGAAGCCGCGGCAAAAAATAATATCCCGGTATTCGTGCACGCGCAGATCGTCAACCCGATCGGTTTTGAGCGGGTCGATGACCCGTTGCTCACCCCGGTAATCGAATATATCTTTGATATAACCACTTGTATCGGAAGGCTTTTAGTTTCCGGTATATTACGTGAATACCCCCAGGCTAAATTTATCTTTGCGAATTTTGGCGGAGCGATTCCTTTTTTGCAGCATCGTTTTGACGCGACCTACCAGATGCTCAGGGGGATCAATTTTGTCAAGGACCTGCAGGCCAACCCTACGGAACTGTTAAAGAACATTTATGTCGATACCGGAGGGGACAGGGTCAGGACAAATTTTCTTCTGGCCCTGGAGCTTTTGGGCCCAGGGCATATCCTCTGGGGCAGCGACTGGCCGGCAAAAAAGGATGTTGCCGGATCAATCGCCGCGGTAAATGAATTAGAGATAAGCGAAAAAGATAAATCCGCGATCCTCGGAGGCAATTTAGCGGAAATTTTGGGTCTTTGATAGCTTAAAATGAATCCGGTATTTTCTCTCGCTCAAAGTCGCTTTTTTTAGCCATAAACCATGGCGGACGGCAATGATCTTTCGCATTTTCGGCGGCTGCGGAACGCGTCGCATTTGCTCTTAAGGCAAATGCTCCTTATCGTCCTCGCCGTCCCGGTTTTGTCACTTCGTTCCACCGGGATCATCCGAAAATGCTCAAGCTCCATTGCCTAAAAGCTCCATTCGCTCGATAAAATACCGGATTCATTTCATAGAGAAATATAGTATTTAGAAATTTTATTGAAAACTA
>JAQUQA010000084.1 GCA_028716305.1 Candidatus Omnitrophota bacterium
AGACTTTTGTCATCGCCGGAATATTAGAGCATATCGAGGAAGCCGGGATCCACTCCGGAGATTCGGCAATGGCCCTGCCCGCGTTTTCCCTTTCCCGCGAAGCCCTGGATAAAATCCGCGCAGCGACTTACAAAATGGCCGGTGAGCTAAAGACCATCGGCCTGATGAACGTGCAGTATGCGATAAAAGACAATAACGTTTACGTGCTGGAAGTAAACCCCCGTGCCTCCCGGACCATTCCTTTTGTCTCCAAGGTGATCGGGGTACCCCTGGCTAAACTGGCAACTAAGGTGATGCTCGGTAAAAGCCTTAAAGAGCTGGGGTTTACCCGGGAGATTATCCCCTCCCACGTAGCGGTCAAGGAATCGGTTTTTCCTTTTAACCGTTTCCCCGGAGTGGATATTATTCTCGGTCCCGAGATGAAGTCAACCGGAGAGGTGATGGGGATCGATAAAGATTTTAGCCGGGCGTTCATTAAAAGCCAGTTGGCCGCGGGGCAACGCCTGCCGAAAAAAGGCAATGTTTTTATTTCCGTGCGGGATAAAGATAAGCGCGCGATTGTTTTTATCGCCAAAAAACTTTCCGAGCTGGGCTTTGCCATTTTTGCTACCGAAGGCACCGCTTTGGCGCTAAAACAGGGTGGTTTAGCAGTTAAGGTTTTGCCGAAGATTTCCCAGGGCAGGCCGAATATCCTGGACCTGATGAAGGATGGGAAAATCCAGCTGGTGATTAATACTCCTTCGGGCAGGATCCCCCGGCAGGACGAGATCATGATCCGCTCGCACGTCATTTTGCATAACATCTCTTATACCACGACCATCTCCGGTGCCCAGGCAACAGTAAACGGGATCGAGACGTTACTGAAGAATAAGTTAGAGGTTACTTCGCTGCAGGAGTTCTATAGGAAAGCCTTGAGGACTAAAAAGAGAAACGGGGCGGTTAATTAGATGCCGGAATTACCCGAAGTTGAGACGATCAGAAGAGAGCTGCAAGCTGCAGTTTTGGGAAAAAAGATTACCGGGGTGGTGATCCACAGCCCCAGGGTGATCCGGGAGCCGGGGGTTGCTGAATTTTCCCGCCTGCTCAAGAACCAGGTGATCAAAGAGGTTTTAAGGAAGGGCAAGCTTTTGATCTTTGAGCTTTCCGGAGGCAAGTCGCTGGCCATTCATCTGAAGATGACCGGGCAGCTTATTTTCCCCGGTAACGGCAAAGACGGCCGGGTGAGTTTTCGTTTTTCAGACGGCAAATACCTGGATTTTAAAGACCAGAGGTTGTTTGCGGAACTTAAGGTTGTTGATAACTGGAGAGAAATGAAATTTGTTAGGGGGCTGGGGCCCGAGCCGTTTGACCTTAAGCCGGATGGATTTGTAAAAATGCTTTCGCGCAGGAAAACCAGAATCAAGCCGCTGCTTTTGGATCAGACCTTTGTTGCTGGTATCGGTAACCTTTATGCCGCGGAGGCACTTTTTCGCGCCCGGATCGATCCTCGCAGGAGGGCCGATTCATTGTCCGGCATTGAGGCAAAGGGGCTGTTTCATCAGATCGTCACAACCTTAAAGGACGCGATAAAATATCGTGGGTCTTCGGTTGATCAGTATGTCAAGCTGGACGGTAAACCCGGAGGATATGTGAAGTACCACCGGGTCTATGACCGCCTGGGAAAACCCTGCCCGGATTGCCGAACGCCGATAAAAAGAATTGCCTTAGGCGGCAGAGGCACGTATTTCTGCCCAAAATGCCAAAAATAAGATGAAAAAGAGGATCAGGGTCCAGGGATTGCTTATAGTAACAGGGGTAACCGCGCTTTTGTTTTTTTACCCGTATCTTTTTGCGCAAAACCGGGGGGTAGTGCCGACGTCTCTGGGTGTTTTGCTTGTGCTCTGTGGTTATTATTTTCGCATAGTAGCCCGCGGTTTGAAAGCAGAGCTTAATCCGGACGGAAAAACCCTGATTACCCAGGGTGTTTATGCGCTGACCCGCAACCCGATGTATCTCGGAACGCTGCTTATCGGCAGTGGATTGGTCATGGCGCTCTTTCAATGGTGGGTGGGTGTGATTTTTATCCTGGTTTATCTGGCGATCTATCTCCCCCAGATGGATAAAGAGAACCGGATCCTGCGCAAGCGTTTTCAAGAAGATTTTAATAAATATTGTCAGGATACCCCGAAATTTTTTCCCGGCATAAAAATGATCATGACCAGGCCGCCTTTTCTGTATTTAAAATTGAAACCGCGTTGGCTCAAAAAAGAACTTCCTTCTTTGTCTCTCACGTTGATTTTTTTGGCCGGATTTAAACTTTGGGGAGCGCTGCGATGAGCAGGGTCTTTCAGGAACGCCTTAAGGTAATTGCCTGTACAAAGCTATCTGAGAGTTATTTCCGGATCACTTTCGCTTCCCGCAGGATCCCCGCGCATGCTCTCGGCGGGCAATTCGTCCAGGTGAAAGTTAGCGATTCAGCGCAGCCGCTCTTGCGCCGGCCTTTTGGGGTACATCGGGTAGGTAAAAATACTTTTGATTGTCTCTGTGAGATCGTCGGAGAGGCAACCAGGATTTTGTCAGAGAAAAAGCCGGGTGATTTTGTGGACGTGATCGGTCCTTTGGGCAATGGCTTTGATTATGGACCAAGGACCAAGGACCAAGGACCAAGGATCTTGGTTGCGGGGGGGATGGGGGTGGCTCCGTTATTTTTTCTGGCAGAAAAAATAGCCGAACGCCGAACGCCGAACGCCGAACGAAAAATTATTGTATTTATCGGGGCCAAAAGCAAAAAAGATCTGCTCTGCGAAAAAGATTTTAAGCAATTGGGCTGCGAGGTAAAAGTTGCCACCGATGACGGCTCTAAGGGTTTGCGCGGCAGAGTGACTGATTTACTCGAGCAATATTTACGCCGAACGCCGAACGCCGAACGCCGTTCGAGGATATACGCTTGCGGCCCCAAGCCGATGCTGAAACAGGTAAGCCTCTTAAGTAAACATTACAATCTCCCCGCGCAGATATCCCTGGAAGAGCATATGGCCTGCGGGATCGGCGCCTGCCTGGGCTGCGTTGTTAAAGTACGAGCGCAGAACGCTTCTCGCCGAACACCGTTCGCATACAAACGTGTTTGCAAAGACGGTCCGGTATTCAGTGCGAGCGAAATAATCTGGTAGACGGAGGGCATGATGAACCATTTATTATATGTTGTCGTAGGGTTGGCCGCGGGAATTTGCGGAGGCATGTTTGGGATCGGAGGAGGAACGATCCTGATCCCGGCTTTGGTCTATATCTTCGGGCTGACCCAATTACAGGCGCAAGGGACTTCGCTGGCGATCATGATTCCCCCGATTGGCCTGCTGGCCGCCTTGAGGTATTACTACAGCGGAAATGTAAAATTAAGCATGGCCCTGTTTATCTGCCTGGGGTTTTTTATCGGGGGTTTTTTCGGCGCTTCTTTGGTGCAGAAATTTCCCGATCCGATACTAAAGAAGTTATTCGGGGTCTTTTTGCTGGCGGTTTCCCTGAAAATGATCTTAGGAAAATAAGATGAGCGCTAACTTAAAAGTCAGGATCGGCAAACTGGAACTGGCAAACCCGGTAATGGTCGCCTCGGGGACGTTTGGCTACGCGGAGGAATTTACGGAACTCCTGGATCTAAGGAAAATCGGCGCGATCGTTTCCAAGACGATCACCCTGGCCGGCCGGGAGGGTAATCCCATGCCGCGGACATGCGAGACCCCATGCGGAATGCTTAACTCCATCGGACTAGAAAATCCCGGCATAGAAAGGTTCCTTGAGCAAAAGCTCTCTTACCTGGCCTCGCTCGGTTCTCCGATAATCGTCAGCGTGGCCTCGGAAAATGACCCCGGGGAATTCGCGGCCATGGTGAAAAGACTGGAAAAAGATTCCCGGGTCATGGCGATAGAGTTGAACATATCCTGCCCCAATATAAAGCGGGCAAGGGGCAAGGGGCAAGGGTCAGGGTTGATCGCGCAGGATCCCAAAGCTACTTATAGTCTGGTAAAGTCGTGCCGCAGGTTCACCAGAAAAACCCTGATTACAAAATTGTCACCCAATGTAACTTGTATCAGTGAGATTGCCCTGGCTGCGCAAGCCGCGGGTAGCGACGCGGTTTCCCTGGTGAATACCTTTAGCGGGATGAGCATAGACGTGCAGGCCAAGAGGCCGAAAATTGCCTGTGTAGTCGGGGGGTTAAGCGGTCCGGCGATCAGGCCGATTGCTTTAAGGATGGTTTGGGAGGTCTTTCAGAAAATTAGAATTCCAATTATAGGGATGGGTGGTATAATGGATGTTCAATCTGCCTTGGAATTCTTTCTTGCCGGATCAAGCGCGATAAGCGTGGGCACCGCTAATTTTGTGAATCCGCGCGTCAGCCTGGAGATTGTCCGGGGGATCAGGGATTATCTGGATAAAAATAAAATCAAGGATATCCGTAGTATTGTGGGAGCGCTCAAGTTATGAAGGACGAAGGACGAAGGACGAAGGACGAAACAGATGCGGCGGAGAGGGTAATCCTTGCTCTGGATACGGATACCTGCCGGGTGGCCGAGAGGTTCGTTGACCTGCTTTATCCGAAAATCAAAATTTTCAAGGTGGGGATACATCTTTTTACCGGGTATGGCCCGGGGATCGTTGACTTTATCAACAAGAAAGGCGCCGAAGTTTTTCTGGACCTGAAATTTTTCGATATACCGAATACCGTTGCCCAGGCGGTCCGCCAGGCCGTGCGCCTAAAGGTAAAAATGCTTACCTTGCATATCATGGGGGACGAAGAGATGCTCAAGGCGGCTAAAGAAGCAGCCGTTTCAGAAGCGTCCCGGCTTGGGCAGAAGGCCCCTTTGCTGATCGGGGTAACGGTGTTGACCAGCAAGGAGACCACATCGAGCGACGTTCTGACGCTGGCAAAAATCGGGATTGATTGCGGGCTCGATGGCGTAGTTTGTTCCGCAAGGGAAGTAGGCCTTTTAAAAAAAGAAATAAAGGGTAATTTTGTTGCAGTTACTCCCGGGATAAGACCTCCCAGATCCGCAGTAAACGATCAGAAAAGGACCGCAACCGTAAAAGAGGCCCTGGGCGCGGGAAGCGACTTTCTGGTTATCGGAAGACCGATATTAGAGGCCAATGATCCGCTGGTAGCTTTAGGAGAAATCCTGCCTGCCGGATAACTTCTCGCTTGAAGGTTTTTAAAAGAGTTTGAATTTAGGGCAATTTGCACATATAATTATTTGAGCGGGTTTTGCGGGCTTTTTAAACTTGCAGAGGAGAAAGTTATGAGCGAAGATGTACAGGGTTTAATTGAAAAAATCCGACAGGAGGGCCTGAAGGTCGCCGAGGACAAAGCAAAGGCCGTTGAGACGGAGGCCAGGCGCCGCGCGCAAGAGATTATAGAAAAAGCCAAAAAAGATGCCGCGGATCTTTTGCAAAGCGCCAAAAACGAAGCAGAGAAGGCACAGCAGGCTACAAAATCCGCCATTGTGCAGGCCGGCCGCGATCTGATTTTAGAGTTGCGTAAAGAGATCAACACCATGCTCGATCGGGTGATTACGCAGGACCTGCGGGCCGCCCTGAAAACCGACGACCTAACCAGGATCATCGGAGTTTTAATTAAGGATTATTCTCATCCACAGGAAGGGAAAATTTTGCTTTCCATGAGCCAGCATGACGCCGAAAAAATAGAAAAGGCTTTTTTTAGCCGTCTGGGCCATGAGCTGAAGCGGCAGATCATCCTTAGGCCTTCGGAGGATGTGCAGAGCGGTT
>JAQUQA010000085.1:0-3241 GCA_028716305.1 Candidatus Omnitrophota bacterium
TCGGGGGCGGATTCCTTGACATTCACGTTGATAATGTCGCCGATTTCCGCGTTACTGCAGTTCTTCTTGCCGAGAACCGCGATCATCGCGGCCCTTTTGGCCCCGGTATTGTCTGCTACATCCAGAATCGATCTTAATTGAATCATTTTTTACCTACTCTTGTTTTATTTCGATTTCCGGGATCGCGGCCTTTTTGACTATCTCCACTACCCGGTAACGTTTATCTTTGGACAAGGGGCGGGTTTCTCTGATGCGCACCTCATCACCGATCTTGGCAACACCATTTTCATCATGGGCCTTGAATTTATTAAAGCTCCTGATGATCCGGTTATATTTGCTGTGTTTGCTCAACTGCGAAACCCTGACAATAACCGTCTTCTGCATCTTGTCGCTGGTAACCGTACCGATATATTCCTTCTGCTTACCCATTGGCCTTCTCTTCCTTCTTTCCCTTATTTAAAAGCGTCTTTACCCGCGCGATATCCCGTTTGACCAGGAAAAACATGTGCGGCTTATCCACCCTGGCGCCGAAACGCTGTTGATTAAGCTTGAAAAGTTCCTGCTTTAAACTGCGTTCCTTGGCGATCAGTTCTTCGCGCGATAAATTGTTTAATTCCTGCATTTTCATGATAATAAATTCTCCGTTTATTGCTAGATCTTATGGGACCTGCTGATGAACTTTGTCCTGAAAGGAAGCTTATACGCGGCCAGCCTGAAACACATTTTCGCGTATTCCTCCGGGATCCCGCCCAGTTCAAAAAGGACCTTCCCTCTCTTGACCGTGGCCACCCAGTGGTCCAGGTCACCCTTACCTTTACCCATGCGGACTTCCGCGGGCTTTTTGGTAATCGATCTATCCGTGAAGACCCTGATCCATAGCTTGCCGCCTTTGTGCAGCTGCCTGGCCAGGATCACGCGTACCGCTTCAACCTGGTTATTCTTGATCCATCCGTTATCCAGGGATTTTAACCCAAACTCCCCGAAAGCCAGGGTAGCCCCCGAAGTGGCGAGCCCGCGGCGGTTGCCTTTCTGTAATTTACGATATTTGACTCTCTTGGGCATCATTGCCATTACGAATTCTCCTTAAAAAACTTAAGCGGCCTGGTTCTCCGCGGTTTGCCCCTGTGCCTCAGGTTTCCTTTCGAGCGGAGACTTGCCGAGAATATCACCTTTATAAAGCCAGGTTTTTATGCCAATCACGCCGTAGGTAGTCAGGCTCTCGGCAAAACCATAATCGATGTCCGCGCGCAGCGTCTGCAAGGGGATCTTGCCCTGCCTGAAAGTCTCGGTCCTGGACATTTCCGCTCCGCCTAATCTTCCCGAGCAGACCACCTTGATACCTTTTGCCCCGGCATTCATCGTTTGTTCGATAGACCTTTTTATCGCTCTGCGAAAGGCCACTCTCTTTTCCAGCTGTAAAGCAACGTTTTCCGCCACTAACTGGGCGTCTAAAGCCGGGTTCTTTACCTCTTCGATATCTATGTTTACCTCGCGCTTAAGCAGGTTGTTGAGATCTTCGCGCAGGCGCTCGATATCCGCGCCGTGGCGGCCGATGATCAGGCCCGGCCGGGCGGAATATATGCGTATCCTGACCCTAAGGGTCAGCCTTTCGATAATGATCTTTGAAATAGCCGCTTGCTTGAACTTTGACTTAATGAATTTCCTGACACGGTAATCCTCTTCGATAAAACGCGGATAATCCTTTGCCTTGGCATACCAGCGGCTGTGCCAGTTACGCATAAAACCGATTCTTAATACAAACGGATGGACTTTTTGCCCCATAAACCTTACGCTCCTGTCTTTACATCAAGTTCTATTAAAATATGCGAAGTCCGCTTCTTGATCGAACTTGCCCTGCCGAAAGCTGCGGCCTTAAACCTTTTCCACATCGGCCCTGAATCACAGATTATCTTGGAAACATAAAGCTGTTCCGCGTTGAATCCCTTGACTTTAGCGTTGGCCATCGCCGACCTCAATATCTTGATCAGCGGCTCTTTCGGCCTTTTATTCAGATTCAATAACAGGCTTTCCGCGGCCAAAACGTCCTTGCGGCGGATCAGGTCACAGACCTGCCTGAACTTGCTCGGTGATATCCTGATGAATTTGCCTTCTGCTTTTGCGATCATCTCTTATGTCTTCTCCACGGCTTTCTTTGCCTTAACCCCGCCATGTTTCCTGAATATTCTGGAAGGCGCGAATTCGCCCAATTTATGGCCGACCATATTTTCGGTAATAAATACCGGAACGTGCCTTTTGCCGTCATAAACCGCGAAAGTCATGCCGACGAAATCAGGAGTGACGGTAGAGCGCCTGGACCAGGTTTTAATGGCGATCCTGGTTCCGCTGCGCCTGGCTCTATCTATTTTTTTCAGCAACTTCTCTTCTACAAACGGGCCTTTTTTAACTGAACGGGGCATATTTAGTTCCTTCGTTTAACAATGAATTTATTTGAATACCTGGTTCTTCTGGTTTTGTATCCTTTAGTAGGTTTACCCCAGGGGGTTACCGGATGAGGATTACCTTGTCCGGATTTTCCTTCGCCTCCGCCGTGGGGATGGTCCACCGGGTTCATTGCCAGACCTCTCACCGTAGGCCTGATTCCCATCCAGCGGCTGCGTCCGGCCTTACCGATGCTCATGGCCTCATGTTCGACATTGCTGACCTGTCCGATGGTGGCATGGCAATCCAGGCTTACCAACCTAACTTCCGTTGAGGGCAACCTGATATGGGCAAAATTTTCATCTTTGGCCATGATCTGCGCGGATGAACCGGCTGATCTAACGATCTGTCCGCCTTTGCCTTTAAACAACTCGATATTATGGATCATCGTTCCGGAAGGGATATACCTTAACAACATACAGTTGCCTGTTTTTGCCTCGGTATCCTTCTGGTCAGAAGAAAGCACTTCATCCCCTACTTTTAGCCCTAAAGGGGCGATAATGTAAGTTTTTACTTTATTGGGATACTCCAGCAGGGCAATCCGGCTGCTGCGGTTCGGGTCATACTCAATGGCAGTGACCTTGGCCGGAACATCCATAATCTGCCGCCTGAAATCGATGATCCGCAGCATGCGTTTATGCCCGCCGCCCTGATGCCTGACAGTGATACGCCCATGGGCGTTCCTGCCGCCTTTGCTCTTAAGGGGTAAAAGCAGCGACTTCTCCGGTTTATTTTTGGTGATCTCGGAGAAATCCGAACCGCTCATCCAGCGCCGTCCGGGTGAAGTTGGTTTGAATTTTTT
>JAQUQA010000085.1:3341-5684 GCA_028716305.1 Candidatus Omnitrophota bacterium
GGGCGTTCCTGCCGCCTTTGCTCTTAAGGGGTAAAAGCAGCGACTTCTCCGGTTTATTTTTGGTGATCTCGGAGAAATCCGAACCGCTCATCCAGCGCCGTCCGGGTGAAGTTGGTTTGAATTTTTTTAAACCCATAATTTATCCTGTGGTTATGCCGCTTCTATTTTTTGGCCTTCTTTTAAACTGACGTAGGCCTTTTTGGTATCCGGGGTGAGCCCGGGCTGATACCTTACGCGCTTGTATTTACCGGCGCAAATCACGGTGTTGACTTCTTTTACCTTTACCTTGTAAATCTCTTCCACGGCCGCCTTGATCTGTATCTTATTTGCCGCCTTATTTACCAGAAAAAGATAGGTCCCGACCGGTTCAAACAAAGTCGACTTTTCGGTGCGTAAGAGTGACTTGATTACATCGTGTGCGTTCATTTTTTAAGCCTGTCTACCAGTTGATTCAAAGCGTCTTTAGTAATGATCAGTTTCCCGCAGGCCAGTACTTCATAGGCATGGGTGTCCTTGCTCTGGTTAAAATTAACGGAGTGAAGATTTCTCAACGCCAGCTTCAGGGCCCCTTCGGTTTTATCCGGTAAAAGTAACAGGCAGCCGGCCTTATCTTTCTTCAGGTTTACCTTAAGGCTCGCCAGGATACCGCTTACCTCTTTGGTTTTCGCCTGGCTGATCTCAATTTTATCGAGAATAATAAAATTGTTTTCTTTTACCTTGGCATTAAGGCTTGACTTTAAAGCCAATGATTTTATTTTCTGCGGCAAAGCAAAACCAAAATCCCTGGGATGCGGCCCAAAAACTACTCCGCCGTGCCTCCATAAAGGATTCCTGCTGGATCCTACCCTGGCCCGTCCGGTACCCTTTTGCCTCCAGGGTTTACGGCCGCCACCGGATACCTCTCCCCTGGTCTTGGTAGAGGCCAGCCCTTTGCGCTGCAAGGCGCGATAGGCGTTGACCGCCTGATAGATGGCGGCGGAATTTACCTCTCCATCAAAGACCTTTTGGTCCAGCTTAAATGTTTCCACTTCTTTGCCTTGCGAGTTATATACGGGTAATATTATTGCTTCCATTTAAGAATATCCTTATTTCTTTTGCGCTGCCGCGACTTTCGCTTTTTTCTTCTTTGCTTTACGGATCAGAAGATAAGTATTCTTGTGGCCGGGAACCGACCCCTTGACCAGCAAGAGATTATTTTCCGCGTCGATTTTTACCACTCTCAGGTTCTGCGTGGTAACTCTTATCGCTCCCATGTGCCCCGGTAAATGCTGGCCTTTCCAGACCCTGCCCGGCGTGGTGCTTGATCCGATCGAACCTATCCGGCGATGCGACGTCGAACCATGGGTCTTAGGGCCGCCGCTCCAATGCCAGCGTTTCATACCTCCCTGGAACCCTTTACCGATGGACGTACCGCTAACGTCAACAAAATCACCGGCCTTGAATATATCGACCTTTACCGTCTCGCCAACTTTGCACTCTACCGAGTTGTCCCGGACCACTTCTTTGATCAGCCGGCAGGCAGGTATTTTAAGTTTCTTAAAATAACCCGATACCGGTTTTTTCAGTCGCTTCTCCTGGACCTGCTCAAAACCAAGCTGCAGGGATTTATCCCTTATTGCCAGGATTGGACAGGGGCCGGCTTCGATTACCGTCACCGGGACCATGTCTCCTGTTTCGCTAAAAACCTGCGTCATACCTACTTTTTTTCCAAGTATCCCTATCATTTCAGTTGTAAGTTATAAGTTATAAGTTGTAAGTTGTAAGTTGTAAGCTTAAAACTTAAGTTTTGCGCTTTGCGTTTTGCGCTTTGCGCTTATTTGATCTCTACATCCACTCCGGCCGGTAAATTCAACTTCCTTAGGGAATCGATGGTCTTGGATGTAGGTTCATACAAGTCAATCAGGCGTTTGTGTGTAGCTAAAGCGAACTGCTCGCGGGATTTTTTATCGATGACCGGCGAACGCAGAACCGTGTAAAGCTCTTTTTTTGTGGGCAACGGAACGGGCCCGGAAATCTTGGCTCCCGTGCGTTTGACGGTTTCCACGATTTCCGAGACCGCCTGGTCCAACAAACGGTGATCGTATGCTTTTAGTTTTATTCTTATCTTCTGCATAGTTCGTTATCTCGTTGACTCGTTGACTCGTTATCTCGTAGACTCGTTATTTCGTTATCTCGTTGATTCGTTATCTCGTAGACTTGCAGCCCTCTTAAAGAAACGAGATAACGAGATAACGAAACAACGAGTAAACGAGAATTAAGCAATTATTTCCGTAACTACTCCTGCGCCTACTGTATGGCCGCCTTCGCGGATGGCAAAACGGGATTCTTTTTCCATGGCAATAG
>JAQUQA010000086.1 GCA_028716305.1 Candidatus Omnitrophota bacterium
TATCAACGGTCTCCTGAAAGTCCGCCTCGCTCTCCCCGGGAAATCCGGCCACGATATTTACATGGACCGCAATCCCGCTTTTGGCGGCATTTTTGATCGTCGCAAGAGCCAGATCGAAATTATAGGGCTTGTTCATCAAAGTCAGCACCTTATTTGAAAAACTTTCTAGCCCAAAAGTCACCGCGGTAAAACCCGCCTGCCTAAGCTTGGAGAATAGCTCCTGGCTCATCCCTTCGCGGATCGCCATCTGCCCGGACCAGGTAATATTTAATTTTTTCCTGATCATCAGGTCGCAAAGGGATTCCAGTTCTTTCAGGCTGCCGTTAAGTATCAGGTCGCAAAATTCAAAGTGACAGGCGCCACTTTCCCTGACCCTGGATAAGATTTCGGAAAATACGTTAGAGGCGCTTCTCGTCCTGAATTTTTCAGAGACAAAGGTGTCATTGCAAAAAGCGCATTTCCTGATACATCCCCTGCCCAGCAAAATCGGGTATTTCCGCGAGGTATAATCCCCTGATTCCGCCCAGCTAAAATCCGGAAAAGCCAGATCATCCAGATTGACGACATAAGTGGTCTGGGGGGAAACCAGGTGCTTCTGCTGCTTATAGATAATCGTATTGGGGATATTCTCGATTGGGGCGTTACTCTTCAGGGCCGCCAGGACCTGCGCCAATGATTGTTCTGCCTCTCCGGAAATAAAGATATCTACCAGCCCGGGGTAGAATCCTCCGTAAAAATCCTTATATCTGTCCAGAGAGGAGATATCGTGCTTAAACCATTTCACGTGCGGTCCGCCGAAAATAATGATCTTGCCCGGCTGGCGCTCCTTTATCCTTCTGGCCAGCTCAAGGCTGAATAACAGGTTCCCGGCATTTACCGAAAACCCGACGCTCAGCGGATTTTTATCCAGTATCCTTTGGACAAAACGGTCAATCTCCTTGCCGAACCTTTGTTGTATTATATTTTGCGAGAACAATTCCCAGTCGTTCCAGATCCGGTAATTCTGCATATCCCAAAGTTCTTTTTCCCTACTCTTCCGGAACAATTCCGCATTGATATCCATTATTTCCGCGGAGAAACCGCTGCGGCGCAAAAAGGCGAAGAGGTATGAGATCCCCAGCGCGGGCATATCGGTTGCCCACATCGGGCACATCAAAATAAGAATGTCCGGGTCTCCGGTTTTTTGCCGCTTGAGCGTAGCGATCAACTCCCTGTTTCTTTCCTTGTCTTTTGCCGCGACATTCGAGGTAAAAAGCTTAATCCCGGAATCTTTTAAGAAAGCAATTGCTTTTGCGGCACGCTCTTTACGCACGGCAAAGGTATTATCACTGCCGCACTCCCAACCGGAATCCCGAAGCAGCTGATCCGCGGGAAAACTTATAGCGAAGCGCTCCGGAAACAAAGAAAGGTCCGAACCGAACACGGCATTGCAGGTATTAAGGTTCGTCACGCCGCAGATGTTCTCCTTGTTGTTCCTGATAAAATCAAGGGTTTCCCCGAATTCCTTCTCGCCTTCTCCGGGAAATCCAAAAATAAAATTTATCTGGGTATTGATCCCGGCCAACCGGGTATCCCTTAAGACTTCCCGCGCCTCTTGGACGGTAAATAATTTACGCATCGCGCGCAGGACCTTATCGGAACCGGATTCCACCCCGAAATTCAGCGTCAGGCAGCCGGCCTGTTTCATCTTCTTCAATAAGTCGGGTTTCAACCCTTTCATAGGGATCGCCAGGGCGATCCAGGTGATGGATAGTTTTTTTTCGATAACCAGATCACAAAACTTCTCAAGTTCATGCGCGTTGCCGTTAATTGCCGGGTCATTGAAATAAAAGTGCGTTATGCCGTATTCTTTAACGTGGTGCTCGATCTCTCTGATGACCTCTGAGGCCTTGCGCTGCCGGAACTTACCGATTAACCGCCAGTCGTTACAAAAGGCACAACTGGAAATACAGCCCCTGCTTAATAAAACCGGCAGCGCCTTCTCGCGGTACTTCTCCAAAACAAACCCCCGGTAATCGGGGAAAGCTATTTTGTCCAGGTCGTCGTTAACAGAAAGTTCCACGTTCTCCAGGCGTTCTTTAAAATTCAGTACCCCGGGAATACCCCGGGGGGCCTGGCGCTGCCTTATGAATTCGGCAGCCCACTTTGCCAAAACCTCTTCCCCCTCACCCACGACGAAATAATCCGCGGTTTCTTCCGGAAAAATCCCCCTATCCGCGGGACTGACCACACCCCTGCCCCCGGCAATGACCACTCTGGAAGGATCTGTTTTTTTCAGCCGCTTGATCACTTCAATTGTAAAAAACCTGTTGGGGGAATAAACCGAAAAACCTATCAACCCCACCGGAAAAGCCAGAATACGCTCAACACAATACTCTATATATCGCTCAAGCAGACCCTTGATCCCGGTAAAAAAAGCAGGGTCATCCCAGCTTTCGGCATAAGAAAAACTCCAGAGTTTTTTCAATTCCTCGCCGACATTGTGGAAAACCTCGATATTCAAATCAAGCGGCTTGGCCTTTAGCCCCAGGCTATTCAGGTGCGAAACGATCGAGGCAAGCCCCAGAGGGGGCATCTCCACCCCCCAAACGGGGAGATTTACCAACAGGATCTCCGGCGGCCCTGCGGATGGCCCCGGCTCATTTTCCGGTCCGGCGGCCGCAATCACTGCCGCTTCGCATCTTTTGCAGATAAAATCTTCTGCGGATACTTTCTTCCCGTCTCGTTTTTCCCTGAAAGAGGCGTAATCGGAAGAATTCCAGAGTTCCGCGATACTCTGCCGGGAAAGATTGCCCAGGATAACCTCTCTGTTCCAATCCATGCAGCAGGCAATTACATCCGCGTTCTCCACGATATGGATCATCTCATTTGCCCAGATGGAATTACAGCCGTGGATTTCCGCGTGCCTTACCGCAGGAAGAGATTTCACATTTCCCGCACGGCTAATCGCAGATTCAAAATAGCTGACCCGCTCTATCCCCTGCGACTTCCAGAAATTCACCGCCTCATCCCTTTCTTCGGCGCTCAGGTATTTGTTACCGAGAAAAGTAACCATGATAAACTCCGCCACGTTCCTTTTCATTTTTGCTTCTTTAATGAACCGCAAAACGTTATCCAGGGTCCTGGTATAATCCAGGCCCATTACTTTTTCGTAAGTATCTTTCCTGATCCCCTGAAAGCTGAACCCGATCCAGTCAAGCCGCGAATCGATCAACTCTAGCGCCAGGTCTTTCGTCAATAGGCCGGCATTGGTCAAAAGATGCAACGCGGCCCAGGGGACCCTGCTTTTGGCGTAATTGATCCGCTGCACCAGATGAGGGTCTGTCAGAGGTTCATTGTTCAGATAAAGGATCAACCTCTCCACGGATCTGAACTTGGCGCATTCGTCGATAATCTTGCGAAAGATTTGTTCCTGCATCACCCGGCGCCCGAACCTGGATTGCGCCTCCTGCGCCGGACAGAAAATACATCGCCCGTTACAAAAAGAAGTCGTTTGAATAGACAAAAATTTAGGAAAGTTTCCCGCCATCTTAATTAAGATATCCCAGGCTTTTTAGCTCCTGAAGCACATCTGACTGGCCCGTCTCGAGCTTTACCACGGTCTCCAGCTTGTTCCGGCCGGTATAACGCTGCAGCGCCGATCGTAACAATTCCGCATGGCTGGGGTGGCTGAGAATAAGGTTTTTTGCTTCCTCGGGGTCATTCGCCAGATCATATAATTCAAAATTGAAACTGGTTTTCCCAATTTGTTCCGATATCAACTTCCAATTACCGGCAATCACCGCTTTTTGCAGCGCGAGCCTTTTCTTCCCTGAGATTATTTTCTCTCCCTCGATCTCGGCAAAGATCAAAGAGTCCTCTGCCCTGGCCTGATCAGAGAATAACGGCAGGAAACTCTTTCCTTCGGTAATCCCGGAAAATCTCATTTTTGTCCCGGCAAGATTGCAGATGGTGGGAGCCAGGTCAACCAGCTGCACCGGATCTTTGATTATTTTCGAACGGGGAATACCCGGACCAAAAAATATCAGAGGGATCTTGATCTCCTCGTTATACAAGTTGTCGCCGTGCTGAAAATAAACATTACGCTCACCCAGGCTTTCCCCGTGATCCGCGGAAATGATAAAAACCGTTTTTTTATCCAACCCCCTGGCCTCTACCGCCTCCCGTAATTTTCCGATCAGGCTGTCGGCATAAGCGATCTCTCCGTCGTATTGCGCGATGTAATATTCGGTGTCATCCTGGATATCTTCGGCGACCCATTTCGGGATCACTCCGTAGAAATCATTGTCTTTACCGATAGGGATGCGCCTTGGTTCTCCTTGCGAAACGAATAATTGGTTGAAAGGGCGCGGGCCCTGGTAAGGTGCATGCGGTAAATCGCTCAGATGTAACCAGAGGAAAAACCGCTTATTCCCCGAGTTATTGACCAGCTCGATACTGTCATTTATCAGCGCGCTGCTTTCGGAGGAATCAAGGATCCGGAAAAACCCATTTTGAAACGCGGGAAAAAGCTTAAAAAGCCTCCCCTTTTCGCTTCCCGCGGCCGTATAGTAACCGCTGTTTTTCAAAACTTCGGCTACCGTGGTCAGCCTTTCGTCGAAACTCATGTTGAAATTATCTATTTTATGCGTAGAGGGAAAGGTAGCGGTTAAGAAAGAAGCCAGCGCTCCGCCTGTCCAGGGAGCCGGGCTATAGGCATCCGTGAACAGGGTTCCCTCTTGGGCCATCCGATCAATATTCTCCGAGGTCCGGCGCCGGTAACCGTAACATCCGAGGTGATCCGGCCTTAAGGCATCCAGGGTAATCACGATGATATTTGGTTGATCCTGGACTTCCGCCGCTGGTGACAAGGAAAGGGGCTGCAAAATACATCCCAGCAAGAGGGTAACCCGGATGAACCTTTTTACCAGACGGTTGCCTGTGCGCATATTATTCTAGCGGCATCCCCCGGCACAACTGCTGATCCTTCTGTGGAATTCTTCGTTGTGCATCAGGTTATCGCATTCTTTGATACAGCCGATCTCGTTAAAATAAGGGGACGTCTTTGACGCATACTTAGCCATTGACCTGAAATCATTGTACTGCTCGGAAAACCAGATATCGGAGAAACTATCGGTATTGATATTGCCCATTATCTTCTTGACCCCGCGGCAACAAACGGACACGCCGCCGTCAGCCAGGATACGCGAAAAGATCCATCCGGCATAACAGGGGATCTGATTTACTCTCTGCCGGTCATATTCGCCGCGATCCGTGCCTTCTGCCTTAAGCCGGCTGAGGAATCCGTCAAAATAATCCAGGTTTATCTTTTTCCCCGCGGGCAGGCCGTGCCATTTTCTGCGGATCGCCCGGGCCTGGAGTAAAACCTGGGCGCGCTGGGGGGCATCTAAAAGCAGCGTGCCGGTTCCATCCAGGGCGTCTACCAGGGTGAAATATACCCCGTCACTACCACGGTTGAGCGCAAAATCAAACATCTCCTCTGTTTCCGAATGATTCAGACTGCAGATGACATTGCAAAGGGTCACAAAAGGCCTGTCCTTCTTTTTCCTGATCAGGCTGGAAAGATTATCGCAAATCCGCTTAAAATTTTCCGGAGTGCTGCCGGGATGGGTCCGGCAATAGGTGTCGGCCCGGGCAGCCCAAAGGC